>NZ_JACJFF010000029.1:0-50112 GCF_014164465.1 Vibrio sp. SG41-7
TACCATGCTTTCGAACAGCATTACTCTGACTGCAAAATCGACAATTAACCTGAATAGTTGCCATGATTGGTACCCCAAAAACGTAGATTCTACCACAGAAAACAACAGATTGGAGTCATGACCGAGCGGTGCATCATATATCAGTTATGTTAATCATTCATAGATAACTCATTGTATTATTGAACAAATGCACGATTTCTTTCTATCAAAAACAATCATCAATGAGAGCATTCGAAAAAATCGCTTTATTATTGTT
Organism: Vibrio sp. SG41-7; assembly: GCF_014164465.1. Lineage (NCBI taxonomy): Bacteria > Pseudomonadati > Pseudomonadota > Gammaproteobacteria > Vibrionales > Vibrionaceae > Vibrio > Vibrio sp. SG41-7. The sequence continues at coordinate 257 of NZ_JACJFF010000029.1, forward strand.
CGATAATACCATTCTAAATATAGGTATATAAATCAAGAGGGTTATTTAAACCTTATTTCGTGTTATTTGATTTATCTGTTCATCGGTTTCCGTTTCTTCAACTCGTTAACTCAGCTTTCATATTCTTAAACTACCAAATCTTCAAGCTCTTAAATTATCAAGCTCTCAAGTTTTCGAAGTAATGCTGAACAAATTTAACGAACACTTGGTGTTTCTTTGCCGGATAAATAACTTGCGGATAGAAAAGGTAAATACTGTTGCCTTGTTGTAGACATTCATCAGGCAGTACTCGCTCTAATTCTCCAAGCTCGACCTCTTTCGCAACGTAGTAACTTGCAATACGGATGATGCCACTGCCTGCCATAGCTTGTTGTTTGAGCACGTGGTTGTTATTGCTTGAAAGCCAGCCGGACACATCAATATTTGCCGATTTTAAAGGCCACTCGGTTTGGTGCAGCGTTGCTAAGCATTGATGATCACTTAAGTCACTCACATTGGTTGGGCGGCCAAACTGATCAAGATAGCCAGGAGTCGCGACTAAATCATGCTGATAGCTAATCAAGTGTTTCGCCACCATGTTGTCTGGTGGCGTGTTGGTGGCACGAAACGCGATATCGATATCATCTTGATTGAGATTAAAGTTGGTGTAGCTGCTGTTTATCTCAAAGCGGATTTCTGGATATTGTTGCCTAAACTGTTGGCAGATATCGAATAGATATACCTCAGTAAACATTTTTGGCGCGGTGAGGCGTAATAGGCCTTTAACGATGTCGTGTTGCTCTGAAACGCTGCGCTCAAGCTGTAAAACTTGTGAGCGAATCGTTAAGCCTTGTTGTAAGGCGCGTTCGCCTTCTTGGGTTAAACGAACACTGCGAGTGGTTCTGACCAAAAGCGGGCACTGTAAATCATTCTCTAAACGTTTGATCTGCTCAGAAAGGTAGCTCTTAGAGATACCGAGTTTTTCGGCTGCCTTGGTAAAGTTAAGTTGCTGAGCAAGTTCTACAAACAGGATCAGTCGTTCTATTCTTTTGTGTTCGTTCATTCGCGCGTTCCTACCAATCTATTGTTCGTCATATCAAACAATCATTTCGTAACTAGCATATTCTGTTTTTTAAAAAGAACAATATGATAGAGGCATATTTCTGGTCAGCAAATCTTCTAAGCGAGAATCGATATGACGAACAGCATTGAATCTACAAACAAAACGAATGACAAAAAGAGTATCCCATTATCAAACTATCTGCCGAATGTTGGGCAAGTTGCCTATGGCAGCATGGGGTTAGGTGGTGGTTGGAATGATAATCCAGTGACGAGTGCGGATGTTGCTCAAACACGAAGCGTCATCGACACAGCATTAGAATCGGGTATTAATTTATTCGACCATGCGGATATCTATACCTTCAGCAAAGCTGAGCAAGCCTTTGGTCAAGCATTACAACAAGCGCCTGAGCTGCGTGAACAGATGTTCATTCAATCTAAGTGTGGGATTCGTTTTGAAGGCGAGGGCAATGTTGTTCGTTATGATTTCTCGGTAGATTGGGTAAGCCAATCGGTAGACGGTATTCTCAACCGATTGAATACTGAAAAGCTCGATGTGCTGTTATTACATCGCCCTGATCCTTTGATGGAACTCGATGACCTGGCAAGAGTGTTAGAGCACTTAAAAGCGCAGGGTAAGGTCGATTTCTTTGGTGTGTCGAACATGAACAGTCACCAAATCCAGTATCTGCAATCTGCGCTAGGGCAACCTATTGTCGCGAATCAAGTTGAGATGAGCTTAGCCAAATTGGATTGGTTGAACGATGGGGTGATGATTAACTCGCAAGGGCACCATCAATCAGACTTCGCCGCAGGCACCCTTGAACATTGCCAAATGAATAACATCCAACTGCAAGCTTGGGGTTGTTTGGCACAAGGCCGATTTGCTGAGCAAGGTTTGTATTCAGAACATGAACACGTGAAAAAGACGGCGCACTATGTGGCTCAGTTAGCAAATCAATATGGCGTAGAAAGTGAAGCGATTGTGTTGGCATTTTTGCTTCGTCACCCTGCTCGTATCCAACCTGTTATTGGCACCACAAATCTAGACCGAATCAAAGCTTCAGCGGTGGCGACTCAGATAAACCTGTCTCGTGAAGAGTGGTACAACTTATACGTGTACTCACGTGGTCAAGCGCTGCCATAAGGAATAAACATGTTGAATCAAAAGATCGCACAACAATTGGTGTCTAATGCTCTTGATATTGCCAAGCATCATCAACAAGCAATTGCGGTGAGCGTATGTGATACGCACGGAGAGTTATTGGCATTTATTCGCATGGATAATGTGAGCGTACAAGCCGGGTTGTTAGCACAGAACAAAGCTTATACGTCTGCAAGAGACAGACAGCCAAGCGGTAACTTAGGCGCTTGGGCGAGAGAAACCGGTAAAGACTTAAGTTACTGGACCGACTCAAAGATCACTGGCTTTAAAGGCGGTGTTCCCATTGAGTTAAAGGGGCAGATGATTGGCGCTATTGGTATCAGTGGATTGAGTGAAGATGACGATGAAGCACTTGCTGAGAAAGTGATTCAACTTGTGCTCTAAGTGCTGTTGCTTGTGAAGCAATGGAAGTTAGAAGTAACAGATAATAAAAAACCGATGCATGTGCATCGGTTTTTTGTTTAACGAGACTCAAGTTATTGAATCAACCGAACTCATTAAGCGTTCGCTTGTTCCAGATCTTGTTGCTTGTCTTTCTTACCCATTAGGCGGCTTGTTATCGTACCGGCTGTCATTGCACCTGATACGTTAAGCGCTGTACGTGCCATATCGATAAGGGGTTCGATAGAGATAAGCAGTGCTGCAATCGTTACTGGAAGCCCCATAGCGGGTAGCACGATAAGTGCCGCGAACGTTGCACCGCCACCTACGCCGGCAATACCGAATGAGCTCACTGTGATAATAGCAATCAGAGAAAGAATGAAGTTGATGTCCATTGGGTCGATGCCGACTGTTGGCGCAACCATGACTGCTAGCATTGCAGGGTAGATACCCGCACAACCGTTTTGACCAATCGTCGCACCGAAAGTTGCAGACAGGTTAGCAATCGCTGGTGGCACATTTAGCTTAGTGATTTGAGCTTCAACGTTCAGTGGAATCGTTGCAGCAGAACTACGCGAAGTGAAAGCGAACGTTAGAACAGGCCAGATTTTTTGGAAGTACTCTTTTGGGTTTACACCAACAAAAGAAACCAACACACCGTGAACGACGAACATCAGGATAATAGCTACGTAAGAAGCAACGATGAAACCGAGTAGGCTTAAGATGTCAGAAGCACTTGATGTTGCTACAACTTTCGCCATTAACGCAGCGATGCCGTATGGCGTGAGTGCCATGATCATCTTAACTAAGCGCATAACGATAGATTGTGCAGCGTCAACGAAAGTACGGATCGGTGATTCTAGCTCTTCTTTCTCAGCCATTACTTTACGAGCAGCAATACCTGTTAGCACGCCGAAGATAACAACCGCAATGATTGAAGTAGAACGAGCACCGGTTAGATCAGCAAACGGGTTAGTCGGAATGAAACTAACCAGCATTTGTGGAATGGTTAGGTCAGAAACACTTCCCATGCGGCTTTCTAGTGTTGCAATACGAGCTGTTTCACGCGCGCCCTCTGTTAAGCCTTCTGCCGAAAGACCGAATGCCTGAGCCACTGCAATACCAACAATCGCAGAGATCGCCGTTGTTGCGAGTAATACTGAAATAGTGATACCAGAAATCTTGCCCAGTGAACCGCCTTTTTCAAGCTTCACCACCGCCGCAATCATTGAAACCAAGACTAATGGCATGATTACCATTTTAAGTAATCCAACGTAACCACGACCAACGATGTTTACCCAGTCTAGTGTCTCTTTGATGATGGGATTGCCTTCACCAAATAGCAGCTGTAGACCAAGGCCAAATGCACTACCAAAAACTAAACCGAGTAAAACGAGGCGAGAAAGTGTGTTTTCTTTTTTCTGCTGTCCGTAGAGAAAGAAGAGGATACCAGTGAATACCGCTAAGGCAGCGATAGCTGAAAATGACATTTGTTTTCCTTATGAATAACTCTAAATCAATTAGGCACCTAGATGTATAGGTGTCAGTACTGCTGCTAAAATAACGTTCTGTTACAAAACGTAAAATAAGGAAAAGTAATTTATTAGAACGATTAGTAATATCCACTCAATGGTATGGGTGGATATTCAACATTGTGATGAATAGGTGAGCTTTTTAGCGATATTTTGCCAATAAATTGAGCATGTCACTTGACGAGTAAATTTCGATATTTTTGAAATTATTTTCGAATAATCGGAACAACATTGCCTTCGCGACGTCTTCCGCTTGAATAGGGCGTAGGTTTTTGAACTGACCAAACATAAAGGGAGAGACTAAAGGAAAGATGCTTTGCAGGAGTTTTTCATCGGCTCTTGGTTCATCACGTTCACCAACCAGCGGGCCCGGACGTGCGATGAAAAGTTGCTTGAAGCCAATACGTTTTAAGTTTTGCTCCATTTGCCCTTTGCTACGAAGGTAGTGTGAATAAGAATCTGGTGAAGCGCCATAGCTCGAAACGACGGCAACGCGTTGTACCCCAAGAAACTTCATCGACTGTGCAACTTGGCTAACCAATTCAACATCGACTTTGCGAAGTGCTTCTTTTGATCCTGCCTTTTTCTTAGTCGTACCTAAGCAGATAACGCCAAGTTTAGGCGTCGCATTCGTATCATCCCAACTGGTAACTTGCAGGTCATTGTGAATGAGCGTGTGGAGTTTATTGGAGTCAAACTGTGCATTGAGTGATCTTCGGGATAACGCATAGATATTGTCGACCGCGGGTTCATCAATGAGTTGCCTCATCACATGATGACCAATTAGCCCTGTTGCACCAGCCACAACAACCGATGTTTTGTCTCCAGCAATGCTCATTTTAATCCCTTATTCACTCCACAAGTGCTTGTTTAATATAAACAGTGTTTGAATTTTAAGCGAATAAAAGTTTGTTAAACGAGTGGTCAGTAGTATGTGGGGAGTCGCCTGTTTGTGGAAAAAGAGATGGTTTAGTTTGGCTTGACGCATAAGCATGGTCTGAAGCATAAGTACAGTCTGAAACATAATTGTGGGGTGAAATATAAATGCGGTCTGAAACATAAGTACGGGGTTAAAAATAACTAAGATGTTAAACATAACAAAGCCCGCTGGGCGACGGGCTTTGTTACTTACTTTGCTGCTTTCTAGGTGAAGGATAGTGGGATTTTCCTTACCTTTTTGCTGGTTTGCTTACTTGATTTATTTGGTTTTCTTTTACTTGAGTTTGGAATCATTACACCTCCTAAATCGTTGTTCTGTTTTGTCTTTCAATCGATTGTCTTTCTTTGTGTAGCGTCAGTGTTGTGGGCATTCACTGTATGGGTACTTATCAATGGAGAGATTAACAAGTACTTTAGATAAAGCATAAACGATGCCAAAATGTAAGTTATTGATAAATCTATTATCAGTATTGTAGGTGTTTTAGGGTTCGTCAATTTGATTGTCAATTTGAGAAAAAACCAGTGTGATCTGTTTAAATTAAGAACACTCTCTACGGTTTCTGTTGATTAGGCATAGATACAGCATTGTTTAACACGTAAACTGAGTCGTAATTCACATAGACCAAGGACGTGCTATGAACCTCAAGCTTGATACTCTTGCTCCCACTCAGATTTATCACCTGATGACACAAACCGTTGTTCCTCGCCCTATTGCGTGGGTATTGACGGAATCTTCTGAACAAGAGTACAACCTAGCGCCTTTCTCTTATTTCACGCCTGTTTCTAGCAATCCGCCGCTACTGATGTTGTCGGTCGGGAAGAAACCGGCTGGCGAAATCAAAGATACCACTCGTAACGCCTTAGAAACGGGTAAGCTAGTGATTCACATTGCTTCTTCAAGTTCTGCCGAAACAATGACTGCGACAGCAGCCACACTCGATCATGGTGATTCTGAAATCACCGCTAATAATCTTGAGCTGGTTGAATTTGAAGGCTTTTCTTTACCGAGGGTAAAAGAGTGCGCGGTCGCTTTTGGCTGCACCTTGTACGAAGTAAAAGAGGTTGGAGAGGTGCCACAAAGCCTCATCTTTGCCCAAGTCGAAACCGTGTACATTTCCGAAGATGTGATCGATAAAGAGAGTGAACGTCTTAAGGTTGATGCGTTGGCATTGGACCCACTGTCTCGACTTGGTGGCGGTGAATACGCGACGCTTTCTAATGTGTTCTCTGTTGCTCGCCCAAAATAGCCAATCCTAAATTAACGTACCCAGAATAAGCGTTTTTAAAAACTATGTTAGATACCCAATACTCGCAGTACATCCAACACCGAATTGACCAAAAAACCAAGCCGCTCGGTGCGCTTGGCTTACTAGAAAAAGTCGCTCATCAATTGGCATTGATTCAGAGCCAAGGCAAAGAAGCTGCTGTTGAACACATCGAATTGAATAAGCCAAGTATCATCATTTTTGCTGGCGACCATGGCATAGCAGATGAAGGTGTGAGTATTGCTCCAAGTGCCGTAACACAGCAGATGGTGTTGAACTTCTTAAGCGGTGGCGCGGCGATCAATTGCTTCTGTACGGTGAATAATATCGATATCACGGTAGTCGACACGGGGATATTGTTACCTGTGGAATCAGACAGTGACATGTTGATCTCTCAGCGCTTGGGAACGCGAACCAATAACTTTGCCAATGAAGCGGCAATGAGTTTAGAAACGGTTGAACGTGGGATTGAACTGGGTACCGAGCTTGTATCTAGAACCATTTCGAATGGCACCAATATCATCATGTTTGGTGAAATGGGCATCGGTAATACCAGCAGCGCATCAGCGATTTTAAGTGCACTAGCAAACCGTACTGCCGTTAAATGTGTTGGCCTAGGCACTGGCATCAACAATGAACAGCTTGCACGTAAAGTGGCTGTGGTTGAGCAAGGTGTAGCTCGCTGCAAAGGCTTGGATCTTAAAGAAGTTAAAGATATTAAAGAGGTACTAGCACAAGTCGGCGGCTATGAAATCGTTCAAATGGTCGGTGGTTTCCTGGGCGCTTACCAAAACAGAACACCAATATTGGTCGATGGTTTTATCGTATCGGTTGCAGCGTATGTCGCGACTTTAATTGAACCGAGTTGCCGTGATTACATGATCTTTGCTCATCGCTCTGAAGAGTCAGGGCACAAAATTCTATTAGAACTGCTAGACGCTGAGCCACTGCTCGATCTTGGATTGAGATTAGGCGAGGGCACGGGTGCTGCGCTAGCTATGCCCATTATTCGTGCGGCAGCCGAGTTCTATAACAACATGGCTAGCTTCGAAAGTGCTGGAGTCACGGTTTAATGAGTGATGCACCAGAAAGATCGTTGAGAGATCGAGTCACTTACCAGTGGGAGCTGTTTGCGCTGGCGATGGGCTTCTTTTCTCGTTTACCAATGCCAAAGAACACGCCCTATTCATCGGAGCGAATGAACCGTTCTGGTCGCTACTTTTCAACGGTTGGTTTGTTACTTGGTGTTCTATGTGGCGGTGTGTTTTTGCTACTTGATACGGTACTGCCGAGTGCAGTGGCGATTTTCTTGATGATGAGTTTTAGCCTGATGCTCACAGGTGCATTCCATGAAGATGGTTTGACTGATATGGCGGATGGCATTGGTGGCGGCATGACTCTAGAACGTCGTTTGACCATCATGAAAGACAGTCGAATTGGTACTTATGGCGCGTCTGCACTAGTTATGGCTTTGCTTGGCAAGTGGGTGTTGTTGAATGAGCTGGTCAACATGACGGCTCTGTTTATGGTTATAGTGACCAGTTATACCTTTAGCCGCGCGATTGCTGCATCACTGATTTATGACATGCCTTATGTTAGCGATTTAGATACCAGTAAAAGTAAGCCTTTGGCCAACAAGCAAACCAAAGGTGAACTTGCCTTCTTATTGCTTGTAGGCGTGTTGCCAAGCCTGTGGTTTGGTCTTGAATTCGCTTTGGTTTTATCTGTCGTCGCCTATCTGTTCAGAACAGGTTTCAAAAAGTGGTTAACGGCTCGAATTGGCGGCTTTACTGGCGACTGCTTGGGGGCAGCTCAACAGTTGATGGAGTTACTGATTTACCTTGTATTCATTACTGCATTTTACAATGGCTTTCTATAACGGTTTCCTATGACAAACACGAATCAAGCTAGTCAAATTAATCAAACAAGTCAGCGAAACAGCCACCTGGTATTGGGTGGAGCTCGTTCTGGTAAGTCTAGTTTTGCAGAGCAACAAGCATTATGTGCGCTTGAAGCATGTTCAAATGGACGCCTCAATTATATTGCGACAGCGACATATCTTGATGATGAAATGCGAGAACGAATCGCGCACCATCAACAACGTCGTGGTGAGCAGTGGATTGAACATGAAGCCCCTGTTGAATTAGCCGAAGAACTGCAGTTTTTTACCCAAGACGATGTGGTGCTGATTGACTGCCTAACTTTGTGGTTGAACAACATCATCTTTGAACTGGGTGATGATGCAACCAATGAACAGGTTGAAGCCGTGGTTGAAGTATTGGTCAAAAGCGTCGAGCAAAGCCCAGCGCAAATTATCATGGTGTCTAACGAAGTCGGCTTAGGTGTGGTGCCGCTGGGTAAAGTGTCGCGCTTGTTTGTAGACAATGCAGGGCGAATGAACCAAGCGTTAGCTCGGGTCGTTGAACGCGTTACGCTGGTTGCTGCCGGATTGCCGCTGCACTTAAAACCATCTAATCACTTGCTTGATACTCAAGGCTAGGTCGCACACATGGTTAATGGAACAACTAAAAACATCTATTTATTAAGACATGGCAAGGTCGAAGGCGAAGCAGCACTTAACGGATTGTCAGACGTGTTGGTCAACCCTGATCTTCAATATCAGATCTGTGGAGCTCTCGCTAAACAAGACATTATCTTTGATAGTGTGGTTTCCTCGCCACTCAGACGATGTGGTGATCTTGCGAGCTTGTTTGCAGAGCGTATGTCAGTGCCTTTATCAGTTGCACCAGACTTTCAGGAAATGAACTTCGGTGAAGTTGACGGTGTCCCATTTGATGCACTTGAAGACAAGTGGGGAATGTTAGAAACCTTTTGGCAAGACCCTGCTAATCATCAATTAACTGGCGCAGAAAGTTTACAGAGCTTCCACGACAGAGTAACTCAAGCTTGGTCACAACTTTTGAATGATCCAAGTGACAATATATTGTTGGTTACCCATGGTGGTGTGATTCGCATTCTGTTAGCACATTGTCTTGATATTGATTGGAAAAATCCGAGTTTGTACTCGAAGCTATCGATAGAAAACGCGTCGATAACTCATATTCAAATCACTCAGTTTGCGCAGAGTTTTATCAGCGTTAAATCGATAGGGCTACCTGTTCTCTGAGTGTTCAAAAAACACAGTTTAAGAATTAACAATCTACTAAAAATATTAGAAGTATTAAAAGTAATTAGAAGTATAAAGCGGCGTTTACAGCCGCTATACCAGATTGGTATTACTACCTACGTGAAAGGAATTTAGTCATGACAACACCGAGTTGGGATCTAAGCATTGCTTATCGCGATCTTAATGATGCAAAAATCGAACAGGACATTGAACTCATTCAACAATGTATTGAGCTGTTGTACCTACACGTTGAAAAGCGTCATATTATCCTAGCGATGCAAAACGCCATTCAAACTTCTGAAGCGGCAGGCACGTTACTGAGCACGATCAACACCTTCGCTAATTGCCACGCATCGGTAGACGCGACGCACACAGAAGCCAAAGCACTGCTTGGTCGAGTTGCGAAGCTGAACTCTGAAATGTCTCAAGCGTTTAGCCCTTACGAAGACACGCTAATTCACGCAGAACCAGAATTTATTGATGCAGTATTAGAGCATGAGAGTGCGGACGTAGCAGGCCAACGCTTTGCGATTGAAAGCTCACGTAAGTTATCAAGCAGCCGACTCAGTGTTGCCGAAGAGCAGTTGTTAGCGGCGATGAAGGTTGATGGCCGTGATGGGTGGGGTCGTTTATACGATAACCTAACCGGATCTTTAAAATTGTCGCTAAAGCTGGACGGTGAAGAGGAAACTCTAGGCTTTTCACAAGCTGCGAGCCTGTTGTACGGCAGCGAATTCGACAAACAAGAACCTGCCTGGCGCGCGGTTCAAGGTGCAATGAAGACCCATCAAGAGTCGTTTGCTTCGATCCTAAATGCGCTGGCAGGTTGGCGCCTGACTGAAAACAAAAAGCGCTCGAAGATTAGCGATGTGCACTTCCTAGATCCAAGCCTACACGGCAGCCGTATTGTGCCAGAAACGCTAGACACCATGATGTCGGTAGCAAAAGCGAATCGAGCTGTTGGTCAGAAAGCGGGTTTGTTGATGGCAAGAGTTCACGGGCTCGATGAAATGAAGCCTTGGAATCATTTAGCAGCAATGCCACCACTGGGTGACGCTGAATCTAAGGTTTACCCATTTGATGAAGCGATCGAAGTGATTAAAACCGCGTTCGCTGAAGTGAATCCGGAGATGGCTGATTTTGTCGCATTAATGGTTGAGAACGGTTGGATTGATGCCGCACCAGCAGCCAACAAACGTTTAGGCGCGTACTGCACTAAGTTTGCTGCGACACGCACCCCGCTTGTGTTCATGACATGGAGTGGTAGCCGCTCAGACTTAATGACATTGGCGCACGAGCTAGGCCACGCGTTCCACAACTGGGTGATGAAAGACATGCCGTTGTGTCAAACACGCTACCCAATGACGTTAGCAGAAACCGCTTCGATCTTTGCGGAAAACATCGTTCGTGACCACCTATTGAAGCAAGCACAAACACGTAATGAGAAACTTGAAATGCTGTGGGAAGAGCTTTCTTCTTCTTTGGCATTAATGGTGAACATTCCTGTGCGTTTTGAGTTTGAGAAAGCCTTCTACGAGCAGCGTGAAAAAGGCGAGCTCACGGCTCAGCAGCTGTGTGACTTGATGGAAACGACTTGGAAAGAGTGGTACGGCGATGCAATGACAGAAGCCGACCCTTACTTCTGGGCGAGCAAGCTGCACTTCAGCATCTCTCAAGTGAGCTTTTATAACTATCCATACCTGTTCGGTTATCTGTTCAGTAAAGGTGTTTACGCTCAGCGCGATGCGAAAGGTGAGCAATTCTACGGCGATTACGTTTCGTTGCTTCGTGATACGGGCAGCATGATGGCGGAAGAAGTCGTTCAAAAGCACTTAGGAATGGACCTGACTCAAGCGGATTTTTGGCAACAAAGCATCGACATGGTCAAAGTTCAAATCGATGAATTTGAAAGATTGCTCGATCAGGAAGATTAATTGATCTCAATCTGTTCATGGCAGGTAAGAGCTGTGTTAGCTTACGTGGCTCTTATCTTGCTGACATGACTTGAGAAAAGCTGAGACAGCCAAAAGTTGCTTTAAATAGAGAAAGTTATTTGGAACAGATGTCGGTTAGTAAAGTCAGCAGGTAATATAAAAATATATGGGTAGTATTTGTGAGTGATAACGGAGTTTCTATTGATAAGTGCGATCCTAGCAACACAATTTCTATGTACAATTTATTAACATACGGCCGTGCAATTAAGGAGTAACGCATGACGAAGACCCTCTTTCGCCAATCATTTCTTTTTGACAGCCTAGATCTTGAGCAAGAAGTGGTTGCAGGACAGACCGTACTGAGTAACGGTGTTCAAATTAAGCTTCATCAACGCGGTGTATTGGAAGTGATTCCCGCGGAGTATAATTCTGAAACCAAGAACATCATCTTTTCAACAGGTGTTCATGGCGACGAAACTTCACCAATGGAGCTGATTGATAAGCTCATTGAGGATATTGAAACAGGCTTCCAAGTAGTGACAGCAAGATGTTTGTTCATCATTGCTCACCCAGAAGCAACCAACGCGCATACTCGTTTTCTTGATGTGAATATGAACCGTCTGTTTGATGAAAAACAGCACGAGAGTAATCGAGAAGTGGATATCGCGAAGAACCTTAAGTACTTGGTTACTGAGTTTTACAAGGAAACGGTACCTGCCACTCGTTGGCACTTAGATCTGCACTGTGCGATCCGTTTGTCTAAGCATTACTCTTTCGCCGTGAGCCCTAAGGTTCGCCACGAAGTTCGCAGTAAAGCCTTGTTCGATTTCATTAACAGTGCTCACGTTGAAGCTGTGTTGTTGTCGAATGCGCCAACGAGCACTTTCAGTTGGTACAGCGCTGAAAACTTCGAAGCCCAAGCACTGACAATGGAGCTAGGGCAGGTAGCAAGAATTGGTGAGAACCAGCTTGATAAGCTAACGGCTTTCGATTTGGCAATGCGCAATCTGATTGCTGAAATAGAACCAGAGCATTTACCAAAGAAAACCATTACTTATCGCGTAAGCCGAACCATTGTTCGTTTGCACGATGACTTTGATTTCATGTTCTCTGATGACGTAGAAAACTTTACGGCATTCAAGCACGGAGAAGTGTTTGGTCATGATGGTGATAAGCCATTGATGGCGAAGAATGAAAACGAAGCCGTGGTATTCCCAAATCGTAACGTTGCTATCGGTCAACGAGCGGCCTTAATGGTGTGCGAAGTTGAAACACGATTCGACCACGGTCAGCTTGTGTACGATTAATACCGAGCTGGGTTAAAGCGACGAAAACAACCGCTCAACTGGTTGAAATATCAAGGTTCACATTACGGTGTGAGCCTTGAGTTTATTTAGGGATACAGGTAAGGTTACGCGAACAATTTCAAAGTAGCTTGATATGGATTTCCAACAACTTCTTCACCAAAAACAGCGCAAATGGACCCGAGCCATTTATCTGATGGCAGCACTGCTTGTCGCGCTGAGTGCGATTTACCTAATGGTTGGCGATCTTTTCATTTCCCCTCTGGGCACTTTGTCCACGTTAGAACAAAAACTACTGATTGATTTACGCTTACCTCGATTATTAGCAGCGATTGCTATCGGGGCAGGGTTAGCTGTATCTGGCGCAAGCCTACAAGTCTTATTGGGTAACGTATTAGCAGAGCCAGGTGTGCTCGGCATTTCTGGTGGCGCAAGTTTGGCGATGGTTATCGTACTGTTCTTCTTACCGTTTGCTCCTACACCAGAACTGTTTATGATTGCTGCCGTTTTAGGCTCACTCTGTTTTACCGTGATTCTAGTGAGCATGGTAAAAACGATGCGGCTCACCACGGCTAAATTACTGCTAGTCGGTGTGGCGCTAGGTATTCTTTCAGGAGCGATGGTGACATGGGCGTTCTATTTTAGTGATGACCTCAGCCTACGCTTATTGATGTATTGGCTAATGGGCAGCTTGGGTGGTGTCACTTGGTATCAACACTCGCTTACGTTAGTGATGATCCCTGTGATTATTTGGTTGTGTCTGCAAGGCAGTAAACTAGACAAACTGATGATTGGCGAAACGCATGCCGCACAACTGGGCGTGAATGTTCCGAGATTACGCTGGCGTCTAATTTTCGCCGTGTCTATTTTAGTCGGCTGCGCGGTGGCATTGGGCGGCGTGATCAGCTTTGTTGGCTTGGTTGTGCCACACTTGTTGCGCTTAGCGATTGGTACTGACAACCGATACCTTCTTCCTTTGTCTTCCGTTGCAGGTGCCGCGTTACTGGTGTTTGCTGATATTTGCGCACGTACATTACTCGATTCTGCAGAATTACCCTTGGGTGTGATGACCACCAGTATCGGTGCACCAATCTTCATTTGGATGTTAATTAAAAATCATGATTCAAATTAAGAGCCTGAGAGTCGGCGCTCGTCTATTACCACTATCGTTTGAGCTCAAGCAAGGGCAGGTGACTCATGTCATCGGTCCTAATGGCAGTGGTAAAAGTACCTTACTCGAAGCGATATCTGGCGTTGGTGATGGCTACAAAGGGGATATAAAGCTCGACGGGCAGGATTTGTCTGAACTGTCTCTACAAGATTTATCATTGCATCGTGCTTATCTTTGTCAAAGTGCAAGACCTGCCTTCAACTTGGAAGTGTTTCAATACCTTGCGTTGTCACTGCCAAGCTCCTCACACGGCCTTGATGCTGAAATCAACGCAGCTTTGGAAGAAATTAGTCAGATGCTAGACATCACAGACAAACTTCATCGTTCAATTCAGACACTGTCTGGTGGTGAATGGCAACGCGTTCGTTTGGCCGGAATGTGCCTGCAAATTTGGCCGACGCTTAATCCTTACGCAAAGCTGCTGCTCCTCGATGAACCCGCAGCTCCACTAGATATTGCGCAAGAAGCCTTACTCTACAAACTCATTGAACGAGTGGCAGAGAAGGGCATCGCCGTGATCATGGCTAACCACGACCTAAACCGGACCTTAAGACATGCAGACCAAGTGTTGTTGCTCGACAAAGGCGTACTTCAAGCATCAGGTCGTGCAGAACAAGTTCTTACGCCTGAACAGCTAGAGTCCGTGTTCAACACTGAAGTCAAAAGTATCTCAGTCGATAATCAAACTTATCTGTTGTTTGGTTAAGCCTTTATCGTTTGGGTAAGACGGTTGAATCTTAGGATTGGAAAACTCGGCAGTTATCGGGCTAACATCATCTCATATTCAACCATCATATCTGGCATCCCTAAACGCTGAACATAGCGCAACGTGCCTGTCGCTGGTTTTACTTCAACATCCCCTAAAAACTCTTCCCAGACATGAGCAATGCCTTCGAATTGTGCAGAGTTGACTTCGTTGGTAAATGTCCAATCTGTCCTGACAATGTCGTTAACACTAAAGCCAGCTTCTTCTAAGAATGCCTTCATTTGGTCTAAAATCAATCGTGTTTGAGCAACAGGATCATTAGGGTGTTGAGTGATAAAGTCCGGGTTACAGTCAGCATGTCCTGTCACAAAGAATACTTCGCTGAATTCACTTAGTTTCAGTCCCCAACTAAACGCATTGCTCATATCGGGTAGGTTCTTATTACGAAAAGCTTGTTTAATGGCCATTTTATATCCTCTCTACTTGATAGTGTTTACAGCGAAACTTCCAATACGATTTTGCCACGAGCACGTTTTGATTGACTTAACTCGTGTGCTTGAGCGGCTTTAGATAGTGGGAACACCTTATCGATGTTCACTTTAATTACGCCATCATCAATTAAAGCGGCAATACGTTGTAGATCTCTGGCATTGGGTGAAACCCACCAACGTTGAAAATTTACGCCTAGTTGCAGTGGTAATGCGCTTTCAATGTCATCTAATAGTGAAACTACGTTGCCACCTTTTCGTACGACTTCGAGTGAACGCTCCGCGATGCCATCACCCCCAACAGCGACGAGCACAGCATCTAACTCATCAACCTCGTCTTCAAAGCGTTGAGTTTGGTAATCGATGAATTGATCGACCCCTAAGGCCATTAAGTAGGCTTTGTTGCTAGATGATGCTGTTCCGATAACATAAGCACCGAGCGATTTCGCTATTTGAACCGCAAAGCTACCAACACCTCCGGATGCATTGTGAATAAGGACACGTTGACCGGCTTTGAGTTGGCAGCCTTCAACAAGTGCTTGCCATGCTGTTGTTGCGGCCAATGGCACAGCTGCAGCGGTCACGATGTCGAGAGACTTAGGCGCACTTGCTACTAAATCACTATCGACAGCAAGGTATTCGGCGTAGGCGCCTTGTTCAGAAATGGGCGCATATACATAGACCTGCTCCCCAAGTTTGAGGTTGCTTACATTGTTGCCTTTTTCGATAACTTGTCCTGCTGCATCCCAGCCAACAATGAGTGGCATTTCATGTTGACCGCTAGCCTGTAAGAATCCTTCTCTTACCATCCAGTCGACAGGGTTTACCCCCGCGCCTTGTACTTTGATCAGCACTTGATTTGGGGTGATGGTCGGTCTGGCTATATCGCCGAAGGTTAAGTTCTGCGCACTTCCATACTCTTCTAAATACACGGCTTTCATCGTATTTCCTTATAAGTGAGTCATCTGATTTGTTTTTCTAACAGCGGGTTAATCTGCTTGTGGAACTCACTTTGCCCAACTTGTTACTTATCGTCTAATTGATGATTGGTATAATATGCATTGATTAATATGATGAGTTTGTCGATACTCATTCACTAACTCCCTGTGTAATTAGGCAAGTAAGATGGCGAATGTCGATCTGAATTTAATGGTTATTTTTGATGCAATCATGCAGGAAAGCTCGATTAGCGTGGCTGCAGAACGATTGTCGATGACGCAACCGTCGGTATCGAACGCAGTCTCTCGAATGCGCCATGCTTGGAAAGATCCTTTATTCGTGAAACAAGGAAGAGGGATTCGTCCAACCCCTTACGCCGTCGAGTTGTGGAAAACGATTGGTGAGCCGTTAGAGGCAATACGGATAGCAACAGAGCGTGATGAGTTTAATCCTGCGACGTTAAAGCGCACGTTTAGAATCGCAACGACAGATTGGATGGCAGATCTGTTTTGGTTGCCGTTAAAGCAACGAATAGAGCTTGAAGCGCCTGACGTTAATATTCACGCCGTACCTTACAACGTCAATGGAGAAAAGTTATTGCTCAGTGCCGATGTCGATATGGTCTTGGATTACTTCGAAGGCAACTCAGCTCAAGTACAAACTCAGCATCTATTTGATAATCACTTTGTGTGCGCAATGCGTGCCGATCACCCGTTGGCTAGTGAAGAGCTATCGCTAAGTGCTTTTGCTAGTGCTGATCATTTGTTGCTCTCGTTATCAGGTGAGGCGACAGGCGGGGTAGACATGCTACTAGGACAGAAGGGAATGAAACGGCGCATCGCCATGACGGTGAACCACTGTTACTCCATACCTAAGTTGCTCATTAATACTGACATGATCACGACGATTCCATTGCCGATAATATTGGAGAGCGTGAGCAAGGGAGATCTGGTGATTAAGAATACGCCATTCACCATGCCACCGGGGCCCATTTCGATGTCTTGGCATGTGCGCCATCAACGTGACCAAGGTACGTTATGGTTGCGTGAGAAAGTGCTTAGTGTTCTGAACCATGGTTTGCCTAAGAATTTACTTTTTGATCCGTTTCAATGAGAAGCGGTGCAAAGAGTATTCGTCTCGAAATTTCTTTTTCGCATTGTTAATCAATATATTACTGACGTTATATATTGAGCATCATCATAAAGAGTGACATTCTAAGTGTTGCTCAAATCTGAACAACATTTGATGTGATATTTGTAAATTGGAAGGGGAATTAGAGTGTTTAGATATATTCAGTGACGAAGGATCAAAAAGGTTATTAAGCTACTGTCTGCAAGATTGGTAAAGAGCTATGGAAGCCGTGACTTTTTCTCGATTGGTCAGGTAGAAACGAGTTCTCGTGAATTGAGTAAGCGCCAACAACAAATCGCATTGGCTTTGTTTGCTGATCCACAAGATTTAGATGTTGAATTGGTTCCCACTATCCAGCTGTTACGTAATGATGTGTCTAATGATTTCTTCGGCGGCGAGAATTACACCGCGCGTGATGTGCTCAATCTTTTGGGTGGCGGCGGTTGGAAAGGCGGCCGCATGGACGATGACATGTCACATCGCATGGGTATGCATAGCCGTTATTAAATATCTTCTTACTACCTAACGCCTTTATATCCCCAAAGCGGCTTAATCATAAAGCCGATTTTTTATTCATTTTGAATAATGTTCCCTCAATCAACATAGAATACTGAAATTTCATAATTCGAAGCAACATCATCTATCTACAACGCATTTGTTTGAGTTGTGTGATGCTGATTCCTATCAATATAAAACCCGCTGTTATTGATAAAATTGACGTATATATTTTTCGTTGTTCTTTAAGTCAGAAACTATAAACCTTCGAATTACAGTGCTGGTTGGTTAGTAACCAATTGGTTTTGTGTTTAGGGTAAAATAATAGAGAGTGGGAAAGTGACAACAGTAAATAATAATATTCTAAAAATAGCAGTGGGTATGGCTATGCTATCGAGTGTGCCGTCAGTGGCAAATGCTCATGGCTGGTCTGAATTTCCAAGTGCACGTCAGAACACGTGTTATGAGCAAGGAGGGGTTTGGTCAGGTACACCACCAAATGCTGCATGTGCTCAAGCAAAAGATATTTCTGGTTCATACCCGTTCGTTCAACGTAACGAGTACGCGAAAAATATCCAAGATTTCAACAACATCAATGCTGTAAAAGCGGCGATTCCTGACGGCACGTTATGTTACGCCAATGATTCGCAAAAACGCGGCATGGGTGCACCTCATACAGGCTGGACTCGAACCGAGCTAAATACTGGTACATTTGAATATGTATTCAACGCGACTGCACCACACAACCCTTCATTTTGGGAGTTCTACCTAACGAAGCCGAACGCAGACCTGAGCAAAGGCCTAGCGTGGGGGGACTTAGATCTTATCCAAGAAGTGGGGAATGTTCCTGTAAGCGGTGGCAAATACCGTATCAACGTGACGATTCCTTCAGACCGCTCTGGCGACGCAATCTTATACGTACGTTGGCAACGTGACGATGCCGCGGGTGAAGGCTTCTATAACTGTTCTGACATCACTATCGCAGGTGGTACAACCCCTCCACCAGAGCCGGGTCCTGAGCCTGATCTAGTCCGTGGCGACCTGTTTGTTTCTGACCAATTTGGTACTCCACAAGTTGGCGACACCGTTAAGTACGACATCATCAACAAGTACGGTGAAGTAGCGCGTAGCTTCGACATCGTTATCGACGCTTCAAACGTTAACGATTGGGCTCGTTTGTTGGCTTCAGAAATTAACGGCTGGCACGAAGAGTTTAAGGATGGCGCGATCTTCATTGGTGACTGGCACGCTGAAATGCAGCACTACATGTATTTCCAAAACGACCCTTCACGTAACTTCTTCAACTCAAAAGATAGCCGTGCTTCTGGTCAGTTAACGCTGATTGATGGTGGCGACGGTGGTGTTGAACCACTGAAAGGTGACATCTACGAGCTAGTGAAGAGTGACAACGTAGTGAATGCTGGCGACAAAGTTGTGATTGCAACAAGCGAAGCGGCAAATCTAACTCAGACACAAGGCTCTTCAGTAAGCATTCAAAATAACGGCACGGCTTCTATCGTAGTTGATACCACTGGCATCACTGCAAACGAAACTCTATCGTTTATGGCTAGCTCGATTGAAAGCGACAGTGTTGAAACTTTTACTTTTGAAGTAATTTCTGATGACGGTGGCGTAACACCAGACCCAGATCCAACGCCGGATCCAGATCCGACTCCTGACCCAGACAATGGCACGTGGGACTCATCAGCGACTTACCTAGGCGGTGAAGTAGTAACGTACTCAAACCAGTCGTGGAAAGCGCAATGGTGGGTTCAAGGTGGTGAAAACCCTAAAGCGACCTATGAAAATGATCAGTGGGGCGTGTGGCGTCCAGCCAACTAATCTTAATTAACGTTAGTTAGTTTTAAAGTAATAACCAAGGCACCACACTTTTTGACGAGTGCGGTGTCTTTTCTTATGGGAGAAATAAACAAGTCGACCGTGAAGGTAATTGGGTTTAGGGTAGGGCTTTGTTATACCTGAATGTTCGAGAACTTCGAATATTCACGGTTTAGTAATATTTTGCACATTAGATAGAAAAGACTTTTTGATGAAAAAATCACAGATACTCGCCAATACAATCAAGAATCAGATAGAGCAAAATATTTGGTTGAGTGGTGAGAAGATCCCATCAATTAGAGATGCGTGTAAACGTTATAAACTCAGCATAGAGACGGTACTGCAAGCCTATCAGCAGCTTGAGGATCAAGGCTATGTGCGCTCAAAGCCCAAGTCCGGCTATTTCGTGTTACCGCGTAGAAATGTGTTCACCTTAGAACTCGCACAACAAAAAGCCATCAAGCCGTATCCCGTTAAAATCAGTGATTTGCTTTACGATGTGCTCCAACGTGCCAAAGACCCTAGCATCATTCCACTTAGCTCGGCATTCCCTGACCCTGCTTTGTTTCCGCATCAAGCATTGTCGCGCAGTTTAGCCAATGCCAGTCGCCAAATGCCCGATAACAGCATGCTCACCAATTTGCCTCCAGGTAGTGAAACACTTCGTAGACAAATTGCCCAACGCTATCAAGTTCAAGGCTTGAACGTCCTACCTGACGATATTGTAATTACTTCTGGGGCGATGGAGGCACTTAACTTATGCCTACAATCCTGTACCGAGCCGGGTGACTTAGTCGCTATCGAGTACCCAGCGTTTTATGGTGTGTTACAGACCATAGAAAGGCTAAACCTCACTGCTGTTGAGATTCCAACAGACCCGACAACAGGGATTGATTTAGATGTGTTGGAGTCGGTGTTCGCTTCAATGGACATCAAAGCGTGCTGGTTTATGACAGAGTCGCAAAACCCAGTAGGCTATTCGATGAGTGATAGCAACAAGCAGCGACTCGCTGAGTTGGTGAATCAACATAAGATCCCGATGATTGAAGACGATGTGTATCGAGAACTGCACGTTGGTAATCAAAGCTCATTGCCTGCTAAAGCCTATGACACTGGCGAGCAAATCATGTTGTGTGGTTCGTTTTCCAAATCATTGTCGCCTGGCTTTCGAATCGGTTGGGTAGTTGCAAGGAAACAAGCGTTAAAGATTCAGAGATTGCAGCACCTTTCGACGCTCTCGAGCAGTATTCCTATCCAACTTGGGCTGTCTCACTACCTGACGTTTTATAGTTATGACAACCATCTTAAAAAACTTCGCAAGCTTTTGAATGAAAGGAAGAAGGCACATATAGCACTTCTAGAATCCAGTTTGCCTAAGAGTGCTCTGATTCATAAAAGCCAAGGTGGCTACTTCATTTGGATAGAACTGCCGCACTCTGTTTGTGTTGAGAAGCTGTATGAACTAGCCCTTGAACAAAACATCTCTGTCGCACCGGGAATCATATTCAGCAGTGACAAAAAGTTCTCTCATCACATTCGACTCAACTGTTCGTATGCTTGTGACGACAAAATAGCAGAAGCCATACGAACGCTAGGAGGCTTGATTCAGGCAATGGAATTGCAAGCCAATAGTTGCAGCTAAACTCTGACTAGTCGTTCGTCTAATAAGTAAATCTGTTCTGTTTTTTAATAATCAATCTGTTCTAGTTTGGTTCGTGAGAACTGTGCTGAAATACGCTCCAATTCTTAATATGAAAGCCATCATTATGATGTTTGGAGCTAAAATGTTTGATGTAGTTGAATTGTCGCGTTTACAGTTTGCGCTAACCGCTATGTTCCACTTTCTTTTCGTCCCTCTGACTATCGGTATGTCGTGCTTACTGGCGATCATGGAGTCGATCTATGTACTCACCGGTAAACAAATCTATCAAGACATGACCCGCTTCTGGGGCAAACTGTTCGGCATTAACTTTGCCTTGGGTGTCACGACCGGTTTAACCATGGAATTCCAGTTTGGCACCAACTGGTCTTATTATTCTCACTATGTCGGCGATATTTTCGGTGCACCTTTAGCCATCGAAGCGCTTGTCGCGTTCTTCCTAGAATCCACTTTTGTTGGATTGTTCTTCTTCGGTTGGGAAAGGCTATCGAAACGCCAACACCTTGTGGTGACTTGGCTGGTGGCTCTGGGTTCGAGCTTTTCTGCACTGTGGATTTTGGTTGCCAATGGTTGGATGCAAAACCCAATTGGATCAGAGTTCAATTACCAAACTATGCGTATGGAAATGACCAGCTTTGCAGAAGTGGTGCTCAACCCTGTCGCTCAAGTTAAATTCCTGCATACCGTGGCCTCAGCGTATACCTGTGGCTCAATGTTTATCCTTGGCGTGAGCTCTTACTATTTGCTTAAAGGTCGTGACGTTGCTTTTGCAAAACGTTCGTTTGCTGTCGCTGCTTCGTTCGGCATTGCCTCTATTATCTCGGTGATCGTATTAGGTGATGAGTCGGGCTATGAACTGGGTGATGTTCAAAAAGTGAAACTCGCGGCTATTGAAGCGGAATGGCACACAGAACCTGCACCTGCGGCGTTTACCTTGTTCGGATTACCCAACCAAGAAGAAGGCAAAACCGACTTCGCGGTAAAAATCCCTTATGTGATGGGAATTATTGCAACGCGATCTTTGGATGAGCAAGTCACTGGTCTTCATGACCTACGAGACCAACACCTCGTCCGCATTCGCAACGGAATCATCGCTTATGAATTGCTAGAGCGTTTACGAGCTGGCGACACCTCTTATGAGACGGAACAAGCCTTTGATCAAACCAAGCAAGACCTCGGATATGGCTTATTACTTAAGCGATACACAGATACCGTGACCGACGCTACCGAACAGCAAATCCAACAAGCAGCTGATGATTCAATTCCAACTGTGTGGCCTCTGTTCTGGTCATTCAGAATCATGGTGGGTTGTGGCTTCATTATGTTGTTTGTCTTTGGCGCGGCTTTCTTACAAACCTACCGTAAAAACATCACTCAAAAGCCTTGGCTATTGAAAGCAGCACTTTGGTCAATCCCATTACCTTGGGTGGCAATTGAAGCCGGTTGGTTTGTTGCGGAGTATGGTCGTCAGCCATGGGCGGTCGGTGAAATTCTCCCTGTTGCGGTCGCGGCTTCTTCTCTAACTGTTGAGAACTTACTTACGTCTCTCGCGCTAATTATTAGCCTATATACCGTATTTATCATTGTTGAAAGTTACTTGATGATTACCGTTGCTAAAAAAGGCCCAAGCAGTTTAAAAACGGGTCGCTATCACTATGAACAAAATACAACTTCACTTGAAGCCAAATTGGCACAACAAGTTCAACAATAAGGTGACTGACTCATGTTCGAATATGACACATTGCGTTTAATTTGGTGGGTTCTGATTGGTGTGTTGCTGATTGGATTTATGATCACCGATGGCTTTGATATGGGAGTAGGAGCGTTGTTACCGTTTATCGGTAAAACCAACTCTGAAAGACGAGTGATGATTAACTCCATTGCACCCCATTGGGACGGCAACCAGGTGTGGTTAATTACCGCAGGTGGCGCTTTGTTTGCGGCTTGGCCGTTAGTGTATGCGACATCGTTTTCAAGCTTATATGTTGCTATGTACTTGGCTCTTATCTCATTGTGGCTGCGTCCTCTTGCACTTGAGTACCGAGCAAAGATAGACAACGACCAATGGCGAAAAGTGTGTGATTTGGCAATTTCATTTTCAGGCTTCTTCCCGCCGATTTTATTTGGTGTCGCGTTTGGCAACTTGATGCAAGGGCTTCCTTTCTCGCTCAATAGCTTGCTTATGGTTGAGTACCACGGATCGTTTGTTGATTTGCTTAATCCGTTTGCTCTGTTGTGTGGCTTCGTTGGGTTATTGATGGCGTTGTTGCAAGGCAGTGCTTGGCTGATGATGAAAACGACAGATGCGCTATACAACAAGGCAAGATTAGTTGTGCAGGCGAGCGCGATACTTGTAGCTAGCTTGATGGTCATTGGAGGTTTAGCGATAAGCCAAATTGATGGTTATTTGATTGCCAGTGAGTTGAACCATAGCGCTGTTTCGAATCCATTAAACAAACAAGCAATAGTAGAAACTGGTGCTTGGTTAACTAACTTCGAGATGTACTCTTGGATGTGGTTTGCGCCAATTGGCAGTGTGCTTATTCCGCTATTAGCTTTGATCAGCGCAAGGTTGAAATGGGATGCGATAGCTTTTATTAGTTCAAGCCTGACTAATGCTTGCATCATCTTGACGGCTGGTTTCGCGATGTTCCCATTCATTATTCCGTCTAGCGTTAATCCAAGCCATAGCTTAACCCTTTGGGATTCGACATCAAGCGAACTGACCTTGAACATCATGACAGGCGTAGCATTTGTGATGGTGCCAATCATCCTGTGTTACACCGCTTTTAGTTATCGCACCATGTTTGGACGACTCGATAACGAGTATGTCGAACGTAATGGCCATTGACTGTATTAAGGAGTTTCTCATGTGGTATTTTGTTTGGATATTAGGCTTATTCCTAGCCTCTGCATTTGCAGTTTTGAATGTCATCAGCCTAGAGAAAAGTGACTCAGAAACTGAGTTCTGATTGACGTTTGATTCATAAAAAGACCAGAAGCATGATGCTCTGGTCTTTTTTACACATTTAAATCATGGCGTTGCTGCTTATTAGTTAGTGGCACAAAATGGTAAGACTCGAATTGAGTGAATGACTAGAATTATCTCAAACGAAACAAGTGAGCTAGGACTTAATCTGATCACTTTATCTTATTCGAATGGATGCTTTGAAAACTCGCAAGAGGATTAACTTATGTACGAACTAACACTGATTCTAAGTCTAATGATGGGTGGTGCAGACAGCACAGCAGAAATGGAAGTTAACACTCAATTTACGACCCTTGAGCAATGTAATGAAGAAGGCGCAGCGTTAGCTAAGAAGCTCAATGCTACGGACCTTAAAGTCATGCAAGTTCAATGTGAACGTGACTAATCAAGAGAACTAGTTAAACAATATGGGCACATACCTTTGTGTCCATATCACATCAACATAATAACCTAGTCTTTACTCTCTCCATCGGAAACTTTCCGTTAGCCACGACAAGTAAAACCGCACTATTAACACGCCTTCGTCAGAATACTATTTACCCCGCTTACTAATTTTTTAATTTGAAACAATTTCATCTAACCTATTGTTAAATATTTACTATTTGATAGTGTGTCTAGGTGCACATTGAGGATGTGCATCACATTTAGCGAAGAATCATAGTAGGAGTTGCGATGAGTATTATAGTGAGACGGTCTGAACCGTCAGATGCGAAGGGAATAAAAGAAATCTACGAATGCACTAATGCTTATACTGGTACGCTGCAACTCCCAAATCCATCTCTGGAAAGCTGGCAAAAACGAATCTCTAATATGCCTGATAACGTGTACTCTTATGTCGCGATGATCGACGATGAGATTGTTGGCAACTTGGGAATGGAAGTGTGTGTGAATCCAAGAAGACGACATGTGGCTTCATTTGGTATGGGTGTTAAAGACGATGTGTTAGGCAAAGGTGTGGGTAGTCAATTGCTCGCGACCGCAATCGATCTGTGTGATAACTGGATTAACATCAAGCGAATGGAGTTAACGGTGTATACCGATAACGAAAGAGCGATCAGTCTGTATAAGAAGTTTGGTTTCGTGATTGAAGGAGAGTCCGCAGGGTTCGCTTTCAGAAATGGCGAATATGTGGCGGCTTATCATATGGCGCGACTGGTATAACACTTAGCTACTATTAACACACAACTGCAACTGACACTCGGCTACAATTAGCACGCAGCTACGATTAGCGCACAGTTAGAATTTACGGACAGATAATAAAACGCCACGTTATTTAAACGTGGCGTTTGCTATTTTGGTGCGCTGGTCGGTTTAGATAACCAGCTTAATCTTAGTTCAGTCGTAAACTTAGTTAAGCCGTTAGTGGCTCAAGGTTCGCAGGACGGTAGTGTACAGATTTTAGTACTTTACCTTGGCGAACTGTCTTGCCTTCAGATACGAAATCTTCCGCACACTTAGCGATGATGTATTCGCCTTTTTGAACCGCCATCAGCTTGATGTTCTGCTCAGCATAGAAAGCTTCTGTTTCAGCGTATTCAGTTTCGTTGCGACATACTTTGCTCATGTTGCTTGAGTGTACTTCGTCCCAGCAAGGCAAGAAGTCAATTGAGCGGTTTTTAGAAACATTCAATAGCAGGTCGATCAGGTAGCTGATTGCTAGGTTGTCTTCAACCTTAGCTTGGCCAAGGTGAACCAGACGCCCCATCAAAACATAAACGCTGTCTACAATAGCGTCCGCTTGTTCGATTTTTGAGTCAGCTTCTGCAAGTTCTGTCAGTTCTTCGATCGCTAGAGAGGTATGTAGCGTATCGCCTTTTTCGTCCATTGTTTCAGGAGCAGCAACAGGCAGATCAAAAGTACTGCGGAACTCTTCAATGTCGCGGTAAAGGTGATCGTAGATTTCTTGGCTTAGTTGAGAAAGGTTCATTTTCCTATCCATTCTGTTTCGTTAATGGATTATTTTACCAAAGCTAGGAATAGGGTGCTAACGCAAAGTCGAAGAAGTCGACTTTTATTCATTGGACCAATGAGGTATTTTGCATACAAACCAATTGATTATTATGTTTTTTTACACTTTACTCTTCTTAATATACCAAATGTTGATGTTGCCATTAACTTCGGCTGCAGTGGGACCCCATTTATGAACCAAGCCAGTGACAGCGAAATTGTTATACGTCGCTTGTATCAAATCACCAATGATTACCGGAAGGGCTTCGATATTCAGATCGCTCAGCTGCTTATCATGGGGCTTGAACGCTTCAACCTTGATATCGGTATTTTATCTAAAGTCGATGGCAATTCCTATTTAGTCGAGCACTGTGTTACGCCAGAAGGGGTTGAACTCAACACTGGTGACACCTTCGATTATCGTTCTACCTATTGCGAAATTACCTGTAAATCGATTGGTCCTATCTGCATTGAGCATTGTGGCAAACACGATAAGTATGCGACGCATCCCGCTTACCAGTCTTTTGGTTTAGAGTCTTATATTGGCATCCCGATTTTCGTTAATGACGAGCTTTATGGCACGTTAAACTTTTCAAGCCCGGCTCCTTATCATCGTGAATTCAAAGAGTTTGATATCGACGTTATGAGGTTAATGGCCTCATGGATCGAAGTGGAGCTGGTTAGAAGACAGCAAGAACGAAAACTCAAAGAGCCGAATGAGAAGTTAGAGTACCAAGCTCTTTATGACCCTCTTACACACTTACCGAATAGGCGTTGCTTGTTCAAAACGCTGAATACGGAAGTTGAGCAGTTAAAAGGCTCTTTAGGAAAGGGAACCTTGGCAGTTGTCGACATCGATTTCTTTAAGGTCGTTAATGATACTTACGGCCATCAAATGGGTGATGTTGTTTTAAAGAAAGTGGCGAACGTGCTGAGTAATAACACTCAAGAGGGTGAGTTTGTGGCGCGCTTTGGTGGCGAGGAGTTCATTCTTTGGTACCCCAATAAAACACCAAGTTGTGTTGAAGATAAGTTCATGACTCCTTTACAAGAGATGAAGAAAATCACGCTTGATAGAAAGCCAGTCACTATATCAATCGGTGCGTGTCATTTTGAGTTGAGTACAGGGGATACCAAAGGGGAAAGGATGTCGGCGTTAGATAAGCTCATCAAAGTTGCCGATGAATGCCTGTACATTGCGAAACAAAATGGACGAGATCAGTTCATTTCTCGTCCATATCATCAAGAACGCTCAGGAATATGAGCCATCTTGTTAGCGATTAACTGAACGATTAACTGAACAGGTAAGGGAACAGTTGACGACGTTCTTCCGGCGTTAAAGATTCAACTCTCGCGATGTTGGTATCCGGAATCGCTTCAGGGTTAGGGTAGTGCTTCAACACTTTTTCCATACTCGCTTCACGAATCAAATGGTAAACCGGATACGGAGAGCGGTTAGTTAGATTTTCATCGTCTTCTGGATCTGCACCCCCAAAGCAATAGTCTGGGTGGAAGGTTGCCACTTGGTAAACGCCTTCCCAATCTTCTTGCTTGATTAACGCTTCAATCCAATCAATGAACATGTTGTAGTCGAAGAAATCTTGCAGCATGTTAGGTACAACCACCAACGTCGTCTCTAATTCCGCGACTGGCGTGTTATCTAACTCTACGAAATGCGTCATGATGTCTTGCAACAACACTTCTTCCGTATTTGCTTCACTCACAAAGATCTTAATCTGTTTATTACGTTGTGGCTTGGCTGCGAATGGACACAGGTTTAGGCCAATAACGACATCGTCTAACCACTGTTTTACTTGGTCGTGGATGGTTTGAAGATCTGTGCTTTGAGTGTTCGACATAACAGGTTCCGAAATGAAATTTTGCGTAGGATATCAGAACGGACGTTAATCAAAAGCACTAATTGAGTTACAACCTCTGTCACACTTATGCTTGTGCGAGTTTAGAGGCCGATACTTGAAGTTGTTTTAATTGGTAGACCCAAGCAAATATCGCAACATAGAAGATTGAACCGCCCGCAATCACGCCATTCCAACCGAACAGTTGCCAGCAATACAAGAGTAAGAAACCACCTAAGCTCCCGCCAATATAATAGTGAACCAAGTAAAGTGCAGTTGCTGTCGCCTTAGCGCTTGGTGCTTTTTGACTTACCCAAGAGTAGGTAAGGGTATGGGCGAAGAACGCGCCGCCACTAATCAATAACAAGCCTGCTAGCATGAACGGGACTTTGTCGACGGCAGAAATTAGCATTCCGATTAAGCTAATACACACGCCCATCAATATACCGTTTAACGGGTCAAAGCGAAGTGTCCATTTGTTGGAGAGCTTAGAGCTTACCGTACCGGCCAAGTAACATAGGAATATCAGTGAAGCTAAGCCCACTGGTACTGAGTGAGGTTCGGATACCAACCTAAAGCCCATTACTGAATACAGGTTAACGAATAGCGCAAAGTTAGCGCCACCAATCAACATCGCGAGCCACAAGGTACGGTTTCTTAAGTGCATCACAACCGAGCGGTTATGATGAAAGAACAACCCTTTCTGAGGTTTGAAGTTTTGTTGGTCAGGCAGACTATACGCAATATAGAGAGCGCCAAGCAAAGAGCCGACCACGAAAAACAAAACCGTTGCATGCCAGTCAAAATAATCCGTAATCAAGCCACCCAATACACGCCCGAAAATACCACCTAATGAGTTAGCCGCAATATAACCGCCTATCGCGACAGCAAATGCTTTGGGTGATAACTCTTCGACCATATAGGCAACCGCCACGCCTGCAAAAGCAGCAACGGCAATTCCCATGAATGCTCTGGCAATAACAAGTTGTAGTAGAGTGGTTGTGAACACCATGCTCAGCCCGATTAGCGGGATTGCAAATAAGCTGAACAGAATAATGGGTTTTCGACCAAAGGTTTCAGAAGCGATTGCCCAAGGCACTAAGCTAATCGAAAGGCCAAGTGTTGTCGCGGCAAACAGCCAGTTGATTTGAGTTTCAGATACTTGGAAGTGCTCAGCCATATGCGGCAAGATAGGCTGAAAGAGGTAAAGGTTACAGAAAATGATAAACGAGCCAATCGCCAATGATTGGGTGATGCGTTTGTATTGAGGACTGCCTTTATCAAACATTGACGTTGTGCCTGCGCGAGTTAGTAAGCTATTTGTGAACAAGTTATCAGTACAGGTGCGATTAAAGAAATATATTAAAGATATCGCCTCTATATATTAAATATATCGCCATGCTTGAATCAAAACCTCTTCGACATTTTCTGGCTGTTGCTCAGTTTGGTAACTTTACCCAAGCAGCCAAAGCGCTGCATATTGCACAGCCTGCATTGAGTATCTCCATTAAAAAACTAGAACAGACACTTGAGTTGATTTTATTCCGTCGTGGAGATAAATCCGTCACCTTAACGGAAGAGGGAAAGGTATTATTTGAGCATGCGAAGCGAATCGCACAGCAGTTCGACGATGCTCAGCTTGCGATGAATGAGCTAAAGGGACTAGAAAAAGGCGAGGTTCGATTAGGCGCTCCAAGCATGATGGGCAGCTACTTTTTCCCTCAAGTTGTGATGGCATTTAAAAGCCAGTACCCAAACCTAAAGTTGACTCTGATTGATGCTGGCACCGCTTCTATTCGCGAAATGTTGTTAAACGGCGAACTCGATATTGGCGTAGTCAACCATGAAAACGTGCCTGATGATTTGGAAACGGATCATCTGTTAAGTTCTGAGATGGTCGCCGTTGTCGGTAAGGAGCATCCGTTAGCACAACAGCCTTCGATGACCTTTGAAGAATTCTTTGCTCAAGAGCTGATCATGTTCAAATCGGGCTATTTCCACCGCGATTTTATTGATGCGACCTGTAAGAAGTACGATCTTGATATGACCATTGCGTTTGAAACCAACTTGCTCCCGATGATTCTTTCTATCGTTAAACAAGAGTTTGCGATCACCGCGCTGTTGAGCTTAGTGACGGAATATGAGAAAGACGTGATAGGCGTGCCATTTAAAGACCCTGTAAAACTGAATCTATCTTTGGCCTGGAGAAAGGAAGGGTATTTGTCGAAAGCTGACAGAACCTTTATTGATTTCGTTAAGCGGTATGTGTGATTTAGTAAGATTTAAATAAACAAAGCCCGAACATCCTAGATTGGATATTCGGGCTTTGTTGTATAGAAGTATGACTGGCTCAGAACACGTTAGGTGTTCTTTGAGTTATACATCTTATCGAAGTTCTTCTGATTCCAGCCGACCATCACTTGGTCACCGATTTTCAGCACAGGGATAGAGCGAGCACCCATCGCCTGTAATTCTTTACGGCCACGCTGCATTTTTGCATTCGTTAGGCGATATTCAATTTTCTTCGAATCCAAATAGCGTTGTGCATCTTTACAGTGCGGGCATTTGTCTGCGACGTACAATACAACACGTTTCATTTTTACAATCTCTTTTTGAGTGTAGCTCTTGGTGAATCTCGCTAAAGTGTAACGAATCCTAGGTGATTAGAAAAGTGTGATCAGTTACACTATGCGGCTCAATTTTCAAGACTACAGCAGATTGTTGTGGTGTAACTTGTACGGTCTTTCAGCATGCATCCTTCTTTACGCTATATTCAAGGCTACCCGAAGCACATTCTCGACCCGGTAACTCAACTTGTTGAATCGGGCAAATTGGTGCCGTGGTTTGAAGCTCGCTACCCAAAGAATCATGAAATCAAAAGCGAGAAAGCCCTGTTTGACTATGCGATTGAGATTAAAAATCGCTACATGAAAAAAACGCCACCGATCAGTAAAGTGATTTACGACGGCAAGATACACCTAATTAATAATGCATTAGGTCTGCACTCTTACGTCGCGAAGAATCACGGTGGAAAGATCAAATCGAAGAACGAGATTCGTATCGCCAGTGTTTTTAAAAATGCACCAGAACCTTTGCTGAGAATGCTGGTGGTGCATGAACTGGCGCACATCAAAGAGAAAGAACACGACAAAGCCTTTTACCAACTATGCTGTCACATGGAGCCGGAATATCATCAACTTGAGTTAGATGCCCGTTTATTCATGATGTATTTAGACTTAAAGAAGTAGCCCAATGAGCCAATCACAAAATAGAACTACGCTAAGCCTGTCGAAAAACAGTACCTCATCAACAAAAACAAAAGACAACCAAGCTGAACAAGGTAACCGTAAGCACGGTGATATTAAGCCAAATGCAGGCAAGCCAAGCAGCGACAAGCGTATTTCTACAAAGAACACATCAGACCGCAAAAACAGTGCTCCCAAAGGTGCTGACAACAACAAAGCAAAGCGACCTTTTGCAAAAGATAGCAAAGGTAAACCGGGTGCGAATAAAGGGTCATCGAATAAGGGTTCTTTCAATAAAACTGCTTTTAACAAAAACGCAGCCCAGAAAAGACGCTCGACTGAAAAGCCTCAAGGTGGATTACACCCAAGAAATCAACATACAGGTCGCTATGACTTCGAGTTATTGGTTGCAGCATTGCCTGAGCTAAAAGAACATCTGATCAAGAACCCGGTGGGCGAAGACACCATTAATTTCTCTGATCCATTAGCCGTTAAGCTACTTAACAAGGCTTTACTGGCGCATCACTATGGCGTTAAGCATTGGGATATTCCTGCTGGCTACTTGTGCCCGCCAATTCCTGGTCGTGCAGACTACATTCATAGAGTGGCAGACATCCTTAATAGCGATGGCCAAGGTGAACCTTACAATCATGCTTCTGTGAAAGCATTAGATATCGGTGTTGGTGCAAACTGTATTTATCCAATCATTGGTGCGACAGAGTATAAGTGGCGCTGGACAGGTACTGATGTCGATTCAGTCTCCATCAAAACAGCGAACTTCATTGCGGAAAGTAACCCTAATCTAAAAGGTAAGATCCGAGCTCGCCTGCAAGCCGACTCAGAATCTATCTTTAAGGGCGTGATTAAGGATAATGAACGTTACGATGTCACAA
The DNA here is from genome assembly GCF_014164465.1 of Vibrio sp. SG41-7. Taxonomy (NCBI): domain Bacteria; kingdom Pseudomonadati; phylum Pseudomonadota; class Gammaproteobacteria; order Vibrionales; family Vibrionaceae; genus Vibrio; species Vibrio sp. SG41-7. The sequence goes on from NZ_JACJFF010000029.1 coordinate 32,301, forward strand.
TTTGTAACCCTCCATTCCATAGCTCTCTAGAAGAGGCGGAAAAGGGATCACAACGTAAACTGGATAACCTAGCAGCAAACCGAGCTAAGAAATCGGGTAAGTCATTCAAGCCAGAAACGAATAAGACGCTAGCTAAGTTAGATAAATCAACTACGCAAAATAAACCAACTAAGCAAGATAAACCAACCTTAAACTTTGGTGGCCAAAAATCTGAACTTTGGTGTCCGGGTGGTGAAGCGGCTTTCATTATGAAGATGGCGAGAGAGAGCCAGCTTTTTGCTACTCAAGTATTGTGGTTTACGACATTGATTTCTAAGAAAGACAACGTTGATATGGTTCGTTCAGAGCTTGGCAAGCTGAGAGCTAAACAAGTTAAAGTGGTTGAGATGTCACAAGGCCAGAAGGTGAGTCGCTTTATCGCATGGACCTTTATGGACGACGAACAAAGACAAGAGTGGATTGCGCTTAAATAACAGACTGTACTTAGTTAAGATATTAAGCTGAAAATACGAACGGGCTTGTTGTTAACGCAACAAGCCCGTTTTTATATTTATCGCAACGACTCTAAGCTCAGTTAGCCTTAAACGGAGAGCAGTTCGTCTAATTTACTTTGGTATTTCTGTTGAAGTGCACGGTTACCCGCTTTCTTTTCGAGTTCGACCAAGATTTGAAGCGATGGAATTTGATAGCCATAACGTTGGTGGAATTTGAATAAGCGGAGCCTAGCGTCATTGTATTCAGCCTCACTGACCTCAATTTTAGAAAGCTGTAATACGGATCTAGCTCGATTTGGGTCGTGGTCAATCGCACGAGAGAAGTAGTATTTTGCTTGCTCGACCTCTCCGGCTTTAAACGCGCAGAATGCCGCATTTTCATAACTGGCAGAGACGAGATAATAATAGGGTTGGTCGATGGCACGGTTAAAGTATTTATCGGCTTGCTCGTATTCGCCCTGTTTACACAAGAATGTACCGTAGTTGTTCAATACGTTGCCGTTTCTTGCGTCTAACCTCAGCGCTTTTTTATAGGCATCTCTTGCTTCGTCAACTTCCCCAACTTGTTCGTAATAGTGCGCAATGGAAAGGCGAGCTCGATAGTAGCTAGGTGCGTGTTTGATGGCGAGTTCTAGGTTCTCACGTGCTCTCACCATATTCCCTTGCCCCATATAACCCAAACCTAATTCAATACGAGATTCAGACATCGCAATAGGGTCACTTTCAATCTTTGGCGGTCCTTCAGTGACAGAAACGCAACCGACCAACGAAAGAGAGGCGAGTAGTATCAGACTCGATAACGAAAGAGGGCGGGATAATGAAATAGGTTTAGATAATAACGACTTGGCGGGCATGTGAAGCTCCTTATGAACACCAACCCATCATATGAAATCAAACCCATTGAAGTGGTAAATCTATTATGGAATGCGACTCAAACACCATAAAAAAACCGCGTCCAATTTGGCGTTTTATCAACAACCTACTGAACACGGCTTTATGTGTTTGTGAATCGGAAGAAACAACTTAATCGTCTTTGGTAAAGTTGTCTTCGCTGAAGTGATCCAAATCGTAAGGCGTTTGTTGGTAAACGCAGTAGTTCAACCAGTTTGAGAATAACAAGTGCCCATGACTACGCCAACTTGCGACAGGCTTATTATCTGGATTGTTGTTCGGGTAGTAGTTGATTGGAATCACGGGTTCCATGCCTTCGCCTAAATCACGAACGTACTCACCGTGTAATGTATGCGCATCGTATTCAGGGTGACCCGTTACAAACACGTTTCGCTTATCTTTGGTCGCCGCCAGATATACGCCAGCCACATCAGAAGTCGCAAGAACATCAAGGTCGGTATGCTCGGCTAAGTATTCCTGAGAGAAATCTGCATAGCGAGAGTGCGGTGCTAAGAAGGTATCGTCAAAGCCACGCAGAAGCGGGTGATAAGGGTGATGAATCTCGTGATTATAAACACCAGAAAGCTTCTCTTTACGAGTGCGCTTTGGCAAATCATACAGTAATTTCAAACCCGCCTGAGCCGCCCAACACACATACAAGGTTGAGGTCACGTGCTTGTTTGCCCATTCCATGATGGTTTTTAGGTGATCCCAGTAGATAACATCTTCAAATTGAACCAAGCCAAGCGGTGCACCAGTAATGATCAATCCATCAAAGTTTCTCCCTTTGACCATTTCAAATTGGCGGTAGAAGTTATCAAGGTGTTCAGTCGGTGTGTTTTTGCTTGGTCGGTCATCAATGCGCAGCAGCTCTACATCCACTTGCAATGGGCTGTTCGATAGTAGGCGTAAGAATTGAGTTTCAGTTTCAATCTTCTTCGGCATTAGGTTGAGGATCAAGACTCGAAGTGGACGAATTTCCTGTGTCGATGCTCTTGATAACGGCATCACGAAGATGTTTTCTTCACGAAGAACATCAGATGCTGGCAATTGGTCTGGAATGCGAATAGGCAAAGCTTTCTCCCTAAGCTAGATATGTAGACGTCTATACATCTAAATCTATAGTAGTTTGATACGCTTGTCGATATCCAAAATGGATAGATGTAAATTATTTGTGTTTTCTATCAGAAGCCACCTTCCGACGTCGAGGGCGTCTTATAATGTTTAACGACTACCCGAGTAAGGCATAAGTGCTTGGTTCTGTTATGTAGAACTAGGCAGTTATCAGAGCAAGCGGTTAGCATTTACGATAAACTCATGTTTTCGAATTAGCCTGTAAAGTGACAGATGAAGTTAATACTCATTCGAGGATTGCCCGGTTCTGGCAAGTCAACAAAAGCAAAAACCTACGATGCGTTGCATGTCGAAGCCGATATGTATTACGTGAATGAGCAAGGTGACTACCATTTTGATCCTAGGCAGCTACAGCAAGCTCATGAGTGGTGTCAGAACACTGCAGAGAATGGCTTGAAGCAAGGGTTGGATGTTGTTGTTTCGAATACCTTTATTAAGCATTGGGAAATGAAGGCTTACCGTCAACTTGCAAGAAAATACAAAGCAGAATTGATCATCGAGGTATGCCGAGAGCAATATGGCAGTATTCACGACATCGAACCGTCTGTGATTAAGCGCATGGCAAAAGATTGGCAAGAATAGCCTCGTGCTTATCCAGCTTGGCTGAATGGCAAATAGAATTAAATGAATAGAACAACTTCAAGGTAACGATTGAAATGGCAAAGCGCTCAGTTGTGGTCGACATGACCTCCTATGGTATCTACTCCACATGGGATTCAAAATCTAAAGACCTTCCAAAAATCCAAGAGTTCACCACTACCGTTGATGCCGAAATCGATGTGGAATTTGGCTATATCTTGAATATCAAGAAAGCCAAAGGTGAAAAGATCCGCTACTGCATCTATCACCCGGATATCACCACAGATAAAGGCGAAGTGCTCGAACCGTTCGATGGTGAAGAGCATGTCGGTAACAACGACTGGGATTTCTACTTAGGCGACACCATCTGGGCGCCAGTCTCGAACAAGCTAGGCAAGTGGCGCATGACCGTGGAGTTAAAAGGCAACATCATTGCTGATAAGACATTCGACCTTGTTGCAAAAGATGAAGGCCAATTCTGGAAGCGTAGGGGTTTTTAAGCTTAATCTTCTAGCTAAGCTCAGACAACAAAAAAGCCGAGTCACGGATCATACGTGAACTCGGCTTTTTGACATTAACTAGATGGCATTTTCTATCTCATTAACGAGTAAGGTTGTCTAGTTAACAAATAAGACTGGCTAGTTAACCAGTAAGACTATTGAGTCACGTAAGCCACAACAAACTCAGTGATAGCGACCATATCTTTCACCGCAATGTACTCTTCTGTGGTGTGAACTTTTGCCATACCAGTAGAAAGGTTAACCGTTGTTAGACCTTTCGCGTTGAAGTTGTTCGCATCGCTACCGCCGCCAGTGCGTTTAGTGTTTGCGGTTACGCCAAGCTTCTCAAACGCTGATTTGATAGAAAGAATGTGCGGGTGATCGTCTGCAATAACGAATGCATCGTAAGCACGAGTCGATTCGATTTCTACTTCAGCGCCAAACTGTTTTGCACTCTCTTGGAATGTCGAGATCATGTGCTCAACTTGAGCCGTTAGCTTTTCGCCGTTTAGAGAGCGTGCTTCAGCCACTACTTTAAGCTCTGGCATTACGATGTTTGTCGCTTGACCGCCTTCAACAATACCGACGTTTGCTGTTGTTTCTTCATCGATACGAAGTAGGTTCATCTTAGTGATAGCGTCTGCAGCAACTTGAATTGCGCTGATGCCTTCTTCTGGCGCTAAACCAGCGTGAGCAGGGCGGCCTTTGATCTTAGCAACAATTTTCTGCTGACCCGGAGCTGCGTTTACGATGGTGCCAATTGGGCCGCCTGTATCCAGTACGATAGCGTGCTCAGATTGAATGTAAGACATATCGAAGTTCAAAGAGCCGAACAGACCGCCTTCTTCGAAGACAGTGAACGCAATCTCGATAGTTTTGTGCGCTTTGCCTTCAGCTTTGATGCAACGAACCGCTTCCATGATAGCTGCGATACCAGACTTGTCGTCGCCACCGAGAATTGTGTTGCCTTTTGAACGGATGATGCCGTCTTCAATGATTGGTTCAATGCCGATACCTGGCGTTACTGTGTCCATGTGGCAACTGAATACTGTGCTGCCTGGAAGAGTGCCATCTAGACGAGCGTAGATGTTGAAACCGTTAGACACTTCTGTAGGGACAGCCAGTTTGTGAACTTCAAAGCCTAGTTCACCAAGTTGTTCAGCCAAAGCTTCAGCGATCGCTTTTTCATTACGAGATTCACTATCAATTTTCACTAGATTGCAGAAATGTTCTACAAGACGTTGTTCATTAATTTGGGTCATTGTTAATTCTCATTATGCTTCCGCTTGTTCTAAAGAAGCCGCGGAGGTAGGAACAGGAAAATTACTATAACGCCAATGAGGTAGATGATTATCTGAGTTAAATCAAGAAAGTTGCCTGATTATTCTAATTAGTGAGAATAACCTTGTTAAGTTCGTCGAGATGACAACATTTTAATCTGTGTAGGGCTCGGGTATAATAAGTTTCTAATATAGATAAACAGCAGTGATATGGTCATTCAATTTGTAACGGTCTTAATACATGAATAAAAACAACGTTTTAGGTTCGTTTCTACTCGTTGTAACAATGAGTGCCGTACTCGGGCTTTATTTACTGTATCCGCTCAATGATGTGGACTTGAGCCCTCCTCAAGCCGACAACACTTCTGTCTACACCCCAGAAAAAGAACTCTCTCAAACTGAATATGGAAAAAAGTTAATTCATATTCTCGGTTTATCACGCAGTGACCCCTCTGTTGCAAAACATCAGCTTGATCTGCTACGGCCGCCCAATGGCGTTAATGACAAAGCAATATACCAAGCTTATCGACTTATGATTTTGTCGAATGTCGCTCAACATCAACGGGATGCCGACGCCGTGATGGCCTACGTAGAACAAATAAAAGCGTTGTCTGAGCATGAAGGTATGTTGTGGTTGAAGTCAGAATCATTGGTTGAATCTGCGATTGAATATCTAAAGAAAGGCGAACTTGCAATTGCTGAAATTGAAATTCGGTCCGCGATAGGCATTGCTGAATCTATTCGTTACGATAAGTTATTGGTTAAAGCGTATAACACCGCGGGGGCGATCAATAACGTGCGGAACGACTTGCAGGACGCTCAGTACTTTTTCTATAAAGGGCTGCAACTTGGCAAGCACTATCCAACGCACATTTATAACAGCAAGCTGATGTCGAACATGGCGTTGCTCTATATCTATTTAGAGGATTGGCCTAAAGCCCTGCGTATTATCGAGAAAGCAAAAAAGCTCTACTTTAAAAGTGGCTTACTTGAAGATGACGCGATTGGCATTCTTTACATCAACGAATCATTTCTGCATTTGAGCAGTGGTGACGTGACTAATGGCCGAATTGCTTATGAGAAGGCAAAAGCACTCGATAGCAAAAGAGTCAGTGCTCGATACAAAATCTTATTACTGAGAACCTACAGTGATGTACTGCTATCAGAGGGCAATTTCAGCAAAGCATTACAAGTGGCTAATCAATGTCTTCAAGCGCCGAATATTAAGAAGTACACGCTTCAAAACGGGCAGTGTTACCTAAACCGAGCGTTAGCTAACATTGGATTGGATCAAGATGACGCCATATTGAATGATCTTGAACGAGCACTTGCAATCTTTGACGTGGTTGGGAGCAGAAGTTGGAAGGTACTAGGCTTAAAAACACTGGCTGAATATTACGAATCTCAAGGTGACCTTGATACTGCACTGAGTTACTACAAACAATATTATCATGGCAACAAAGCGTTATTGTTTGATAAAAGGCAGAGTGACATTTTCTTGCTAGAACAAGACTATGCAAAACAGACACTTGCTAACGAAAATGAATTACTCAATACAGAAAAAGACCTCAACGAGTTACTGCTTCAAAAGGAACAACTGAGAAACAGAATCGTGGTGGCATTGATCATAATGGTCAGCATTAGTGCTGTATTATTGGCGATTAGGCTTCGCAGCATTCAAAGTAAAAATAAAGCGCTGGTGACTCAATCTACAACGTGTGCGCTAACGGGTTTATACAACCGACGCTATCTAGAGCAGTTGTTAACTCAGCCAATGCCATTTAATACTTCACGGTTTGGGATCAGTCTCGTCATTCTAGATCTTGACCACTTTAAGCGCGTTAATGACACCTTTGGCCATGATATTGGTGATGAGGTTTTAGTGGAAGTCGCAAGGCGAGTAAAACAGCACTTATTCCCAAATGATGTAGTGGCTCGCTGGGGTGGTGAAGAGTTTGTTATGCTGCTGTCTGGTTCCATTGATCCTGAGCAACAGTTGAACGTTATCCGTTTAGCTATTTCCGAAACACCCATTGATACGCACTCCGGCTCTTTGGACCTCACCACATCGATAGGAGCGTCGATTGGTATTGCTCATGAGCAACTCAATCAAGATACTTACAAGAAGTACCTCAAAGCCGCGGATGATGCATTATATCAAGCGAAAGAGTCGGGTAGGAATCAAGTCATCATCGCTGAAAGTTAACCACTAATCAGTAAACAAAAAGCCATTCTGATCTTCGTGAGATAAGAATGGCTTCTGGAACACTCTGAGATCGCTAATATCAAAATTTGAGTGAGAAGTGGGGTTTACTTAGCGATATGTCGAGTTTATCTATATCAACATTTTCTAAATGAGTTATTTAGCGGCACCTTGCAGCATTTCAACCAGCTCCCCCTCTGTAGCTGGTTCTCTCGCAAGTTCAATCACCGCGGAAGCACCGCCTTTTAACATATAAGCTCGAGTTCCGCAGTGGTCATAGTGGAACCATTTACCGTCTACACATACGTCCGTATAACATCTTGGGTCTTGTTTGAGTTCCATATCAATTTCCTTATTAACATTTGCCTAACGTTTTTCAGACTAGTTGATCACAAATTTAGGTAAATTGATCTGAATCAATCTAGAGTGTAATTGATGATTTGATTAGCAAATAGGAGAGGTGTGTCTAGCGTATGAGCGACCTCTTGGTGATTACAGCATTCAAAGGTCGTGATTTTGGTTGGCAACTCTCGCTCTTTTGCTTGCCACGTGAGGCTTTTCTACATACGCTAGCCACTCTCTTAATCCCTATACAGACGTGATTGTGTTGGAAAATGACTAATATCTTTATCGTTGTAATTGTTCTGGTTGTGTTCTTTTACTTTATCCAAAAGTATCTAGTGAAGCATGACGACACCAAAGATCATGCTTACCAGAAAAAAGGGACGTTGATGTCGGCGCAACAGGCGACATTTTATAACGCACTTAAATCCGCGGTGGGCAACCATGGCGAAGTGTTTGCCAAGGTCAGCATGTCGAACGTTCTTGTTCCTGCTAAGGCGAACAACAAGAAGAATTGGTTTATCGCCAACAACAAAATCTCACGTAGCTACTTTGATTTTGTTGTGTGCGACCCGCGAACGTTAGAGCCCCGCGTGATCATAGAACTTGATAACGGCAAGGAGCTCAACAAGGGAAAGGCCGATCGAGAAAAGCTACTGATCCACGTGTGTAAATCGGCAGGCTTGCCACTGATTGGTGCATCTATTAAACACAGCTACCAAGTGAGCCGTTTGAAGAGGTTACTGGCAGCACACATCGATTTGATCGAGCCATCAAAAGAAGTTCGATTCTGTAAGAAGTGCGGCAGCCCGATGATCATCAAACTGGCCAGCCAAGGCGATTACAAAGGCCGACGCTTTTTCACTTGTAGCCGTCAGCCAAACTGTACGTATACAGAGAACTACAACGTGGTATTCGATGTGGATGAAGATTCTAACTAATATCTTGAGTTAAAATGCTTTATCAGAGGGGTAAGACACGAAACAGGCAGAGGTATATAGCTATTGAACTAGAGGCGAAATGTGATCTACTTCAAGCCATTGATCTGCTTTGTGTTTAAAATTTATTCTGATTGTTGTTTTTAAAAGCAAACGAACCGTTTTGTGCAAATTTATCCTTGCACGCTACCCATTCACTCGTTATTATCCATCTCGTTCTGAAGCGTTAGCCACTTAGTAAAGCGGTTAGTTAAGTTTCAAAGCATTGCCCGCTTAGCTCAGTTGGTTAGAGTACTTGCATGACATGCAAGGTGTCACTGGTTCGAGTCCAGTAGCGGGCACCAAATTCGTTCTTTATGAACAAGCAAAAAAGCCCACCTAGTGTGGGCTTTTTTGTGTCTGCAATTCCTATCTTTATTAAATGTTCAATTTTTCCATGATGAACGATTCTAAGAATTAAGCTTACGACCTCTAATTGTTATTTTGTCCTTGTTGCCGTTAATTAATCGAAAGCGGGCGATCTTCATCACAATTACTAATACTTATCTAATGCTAAATCGTCATATGCAACCAACCCAGATATTATCGAGTGAGATTGATATACGAGTTGACTTATGTCGGTAAACACTTCTTATTACAACGAAAACGCGGTCCAGCTTTCAAAGCAATATGATTCTTTGGAATTTGAAAATGTCCACCGTGCGTGGCATGTGTATTGGCCTTGCGGTGCTACAAGGGTACTTGATGTCGGTGCTGGCTCAGGCCGAGATACGAGGTGGTTTGTTGAACAAGGTTGCTCAGTGGTAGCCGTTGAACCAGCAAGCGAACTTCGACAGTTAGGGAGCTTAAACTCCTCGACTCAAGTTCAGTGGTTAGACGATGCTCTGCCTGCTTTAAGCAAAGCTAGAGAGCTGTGCAGTCATTACGATTTGATTTTACTTTCAGCGGTATGGATGCATCTAAATTCGGCGGTTCGAAAAAAGTCGATCGCTGTATTGTCTGAACTGCTTTCCGAGAATGGAAAACTAGTGATCACATTGCGTCATGGCGGCTTTAATGATGGCCGTAGTGCTTACAGTGTTTCAGTCGAACAATTAGAAAGGTTAAGTGAAGCTGTAGGGCTGGCAGCCTGTCACGTTGCCGAAGACACTGATTCATTGAAGAGAACCGGTATATCTTGGCAAACCGTAGTGTTAGAGCATGCAAGGTCTAACAAAAACAAGGGTCGATAATGGCATTAGAGTACTACTTAGATCGTTTTCAAAACCTGAAAATGAACAATGCTGGTGGCAAAAAAAGTCCTCATAAAGTCTGTATGTTGCTGGCTGTTATGGATCTAATTCAAGCCGGGCATATTTCGACCAATAAAATTTGCCTTAACCAAGCCCTTAAAGAACGGTTTACTCATCACTTTGACAACTTGGCTCAAGGGGCTGATAAAAATACCCCAGAAAACCCTTTCTTCCATTTGAGAAGTGAAGGCTTTTGGCACCTTTTCTTCAATGACGGTTATGACAATACGTCAACCAGTCGTTATTCAGTAAAGGCGGTCTCCCACGCATATATTGACGATGAGCTGTTTAGCTACATGAAAAGCTATATCGTTTCTAACGAACTAAAGGATGCTTTAGTTTCTAATCTATCTGATCTAGCGACGTTATATCATCAGTGGTTGATTGATATTGGTAAATCTGAAAAAACCGCGAAGAACTACCTTGGAGCCATAAGAGGCTCGATATCTAATTGGTTGATGGATGTTGGTGAGTTAGAAGCACCGCTTACTGATATCAATTCGTATCGTGAGTTTGTTGGTTATGAAGAAAAAGCGAGAAAGTTGGAACAGTTTCAAATTTGTGACTCTAGGGGTAAGGGGATGTACAGCGCCGCTTTGTCTCATTACCACAAGTTTTTAGCTGACCTATCTCAAGTCGATGTTAATGCAGACATCAAACAAGTGATGACTGACAAAACTTTGTCCGAAACTGAAAAGACTATTTTGGTTAATACAAGAGTAGGGCAGGGACACTTTAGATCTAAACTGATTCAGATGTGGGGAGGTTGCGCCATTACAGGGTATCGAAATACACAGCTGTTATTGGCTTCACACATTAAACCCTGGCGAGATTCTAGTAATGAAGAGCGATTAGATAGATTTAATGGTTTGCTGCTTCTTGCCAACCTAGATAAAGCGTTTGATCTCGGTTTTATCTCCTTTGATGATAACGGAAAGGTACTTATTTCAAGCTACTTGGAGTCTCCGGATATGATCGGTTTAAAGGAAGATATGGCATTTAGAATCATGCCGGATCACAGACCATACCTTCGTTATCATCGAGGCGAGTTATTTAAGGACCGATAATTCATTGCCTTAGGTTTACCATTGGCTTAGAAGACTAAGTATGGCCTTAGTTCCTCAATGTTTTCTAAGATGATCTGTTGCCCTTTTGGGTTTGAATCTAACACATTGATATCTATATTATATGCGTCTATAACGTAGCGAGCTAAAGCGGCATTAGTGTTTATCTGTAGAGAATGGTTTTCCATACCATAATCATTAGCAACAACTGCTGCTTGAGCACTAGTTAATCGAGGATCTGGTTTTAATTCAATAGAAAGTTTAGTACTCCAACGTATATCATTTGATTTTTCATAAGCTGCTTTACCATTTAAGTCAGGAATACCCCTAATTCGACTCAGTACAAAATCGCGATAGTCAGCAGAGTGCTCGCAATAAGCTCGAACATGCCAACGTAGAGGGGTGCAAACCAGAGTATGTGGCGAAATTATCCTATCTACTTCTTCACCATTTGTTAGTGATGTGTAGCTTATATCGACACGTTTTTTTTCTCTGATTGCCTGAGCTAATGGTCGTAAAATTTCAGGTGCGATGTTACGCGTCACCGGGCGGACCATTGTTGTATTTTCAAAGCCCATATCAAGACCATCAAAAGTAACTGCCATATCTTCAGTGCGTGATAAAACATGCAAGTATTCGTCAGCATGACCACGTGTAAGTTTTGGGCTAAAGAAATTGCTGGGCTTATAACCCTTTAGCTGTTTGTCGTATATAAGGTTGCCAGGAGCAATATCGGCTAGATAAGTTTTTATGTCTTTTGAAGCTTGTTGTCTTCCTATGCCAAAATTTTGAATAAGATGACTCGTATTCAATCGACCTTCCCACAACGCAATAATCTCAATCATGCGATAACGAGATAGTAAATCCCACCTAATTGGCCATTTACTCATCGAGCACCTCCTGCCTAGTTATGCTACGTGTATATGTATTCAGTATTTACCCGTAGCTAATGACGTCATATTATTTTTAGAGCAAATAGTAGTCAACAGGTACGGGGGATAACTTCGCCAATATATCGACCTGGTTCGCAATACTCTTTATTGTTTTGTGGAATATTGGACATTATCTACATGATTAAACTGGATTTACTTAAATGAAACTTAATCAATATCTCAAGAAAATTTCACAGGGAGGCTCGATAAACCTCGTTCGTTTTATCGAATGCTTACCATATTCTGATGTGAATGAGTGGCGTAAAATCTATAGCGCGACACGTGTTCGCGGTGGCTATAAGTTAGTAATTGTTAATGAAGATCGGCATAACGCACTTTATGAGGAAGATCCAAGCGATAGAGTTAGTGCGTCTAACATGGGGAGATCTCATGACTTTCCAAGTAATTTTTCCCATATCTTAGTTTTAAATCATTTGATTAAATCTCAGGTTCCTTTTGTTGTTGTCTCTGATGTTAATGGGTTCAAAACGGAAGGAAAGCTTATTGGGAAAAGGGCTGTTCTTATAGAAAATATCGAGAATTTCTATCGTTACCAAGAATTTTTAGAATTTATCGGACACTCTGGCTTAGCTGATAATTGTGACATTATTTTTGGTTCTGGTAATCAAATATGTCATCACATGAATCGAAAGTTCCTTTCCTGTTATGAGGTGATTTATTGTGCTCAAGATGTCGAACTCGGTGGTTTAAAAATATACAAAACTCTCAAATCCTCGCTTCCCCAATGCGATTGGTTAGCGCCAGATAATTGGGACATCTTCAGAAACAAATTTAAATTAAAGCCAAAACATAATACTCACCTTGTTAAAGCAATACAGCTCGCTCGTGAGCTTCAATTGAATACTGAAGCAGATCTCATGAACCAAACTCGCGCTTTCTTAGAGCAAGAAGCTCTGTTACCAGAATTATCACAGGACTAACTCATGTTTAATAATGCAATCGATAATCTTTTGATAAGTATATCTCGTCTTGTAATCGTAGATTCCGCGGGGGTTGCTATCGCCGAAATTGACTTGCGAGAAGGAGGGATACTCATTGGTGGCGGGAATATTGGTAAAACCTCAATCCTCAATGCAATAAGGTTATTTCTATTACCTGAAGAAAACTTCAAAGACTCAGCCAGAAAGTTTGGTTTTTCAGATAAAGAGGGTAAGTTTTACACTAACGATGAGAGCTTCGAGCATTATTTTCCAAGTAGTACGAGCTTTCTGATTTTGGAGTGTAATAACTACTTAGGCGGTCCCTTACCTCATTGTCAGATTCTCTATCGAGGAAACTCAGATAAACTGGATTACCGCAGAATGTTTACCGCTTTACGCTATGAACAAATTCGTCACCTATTTTGGGACCCAAGTGTTGGAGAGGATGGAATCGGTGGGCGAGTAGAAGATCTGAGTGTCAGCAAAATTCAATCCTTTCTCAAACGAGAGGATAAGCATTATAAGACTCTTATGCGCTCAGCAGCGATTAAAGAGGTGATTTATGCGAACCAGTTGTTAGACATTGATGCAATGCGCTATTGCCTATTCCCACTGAGTACGACGAATGATACTGATGTAGATGCCTTTCGAGCATTAGTTCGTTTGTTGTTTGATATGAAAACGGGCTCCGATACCGTCCGTTTAGCAGTCGCTAATATTATTGAGTCGCAGAAAAAAGAGCGTAAAGATGAGCTTAACTTTGATATTGATGCCTTCATTGGGCATAACGAGTCACTGGCACGTAGAGAAGAGCTGCTCAAAAGCATAGAAAGTTTAAGGCCTGATTTTGAAGTCCTTTCAGATAGCCACCAAGAACTAACGAAAAATAGAAATGCTGACGATGAGTTAATGCAGTACGCCATGATGACGCAAAATCGTATTGGTAAAGAAAGTAAAGAACTTGCTTTGGAAGAAGCTCAGTTGAGCCTGATGGAAGGTAAAGTGCGTTCAGCTAACAAAAATTGTGGCGATATAACCAATGAACAGAAAAGTTTAGAAGGCGAGGGAAAGGTTCTACTTCGTCAGCAGGCAAAGTTAGATGGTTTAGTGAATAAAACTCAGCTAGTAGTGAATCAATACGATGAGTCAGAATCCCTCGAAATGATTGTATCAGGTCATAGAGAGCACTTAGCTAGCAAAGAAAAAGAGCTGGAACTTAAACAGAGTGCTGAGCAGCGACAGATTGAACTACAAGATCTTAATCAAGAGATAACAAAGTTTGAAGTGATGGAACGTAGCTACCAAGCTTCAGTGAGTAAGCAGGAATTTAAGCTATTTAAGCAGTTATCAGAATCTACCTGGTTAAAACTCGCTGCAATGAATTCTGTTGTAGCAGAGGCAAACCCAGAGCGTGAACTGACCTCTTCAGAGCGACAAGCAATAGAATCTTTTGCTGAGTTAGTAGAAATTGATGAGCATGGTTATGACCTATTCGGTGTAAAGCTGGAAGCGACTTCTGTAGATAATCGAGAATCAGATCAAATCAGGCTAGATAAAGTCCGATTAGAGCTTGATAAAAATCGAAGACGTGCAGCAGAAATTAGTGCGATGGATAATGAAAGCCGATTTGAGCGAATTAAAGCCATCACAGCGCTTGAAACTGAAATTAAGCGAACTAAGGTGGAAATCGAATTGCTACTGGCTTTTAGCAACAACGCACAGCAGCTTCATAGTGTAAATGAAGAACTTGAGCAAATAGAAAACAAAGCACAGAACTTTAAACGTCAACTTGAAAGTCAGAAATTAGTATTAGCTCAAGATAAGAAAGCATTTGAAATGCAAAAGACTAAAGTAGGCCAGATGAATTCAGACCTAGCGAAACTAGGTAGCTATCAAATTCGAGTTAAGGCAGAGCTTGAAGCTCACACTTTACCGACCACTGATTTCTCAGTTTTACCCGATAATGAATTAGAGCTCAATCAAGAAAACTTGATAGCTCGTATTAAAAGTGTACAAAATAAACGACAAGCTAAAATTGATATTGTCGAAAGAGTCCAAAGCTTTGTACGAACTCAAGTGCTTGAGAACGATGATAAACTAATGAGTTCTCACATAGACGACGAGTTGCTAGAGCATGCATTCCAACAGCTCAAGTCTCGCTATCAAGGGTTGGATGAAGAGTTTGATATTCTACGGAAAAACTTTGTTGAGCATAAACATTCCGTTCACGCCATTATTAATGAGTTAAAGAACAATCGAGAAATGGTCCTACAGTTTGAACAGAGTATTAATCGCTCTTTTGAGGGGGTGACGATTAATGATCTAGCGGAAGTCGAGGCAAAGATTAAGGTCGAAGCAAGATTTAGTGATTTAGTGGGTGAAATAGAGCACTTAGATACCCATTCGGATCAAAAAGCTTCGAATCAATTTATTGAACGTCTTAAAGCCTTTAGTAAGAAATTTTTCCCGGATGGAAAGGCAGCTTTATTAACGATGGAGCAGATAGTATCTGGTATTGCTTATCGAGTGAAAAAGCAGGGACAAACAGGTTGGGAGAGCAAATCACAATCCACTTCGACCCTTATGCTCATCAACATCAAACTTGTTGAGATTCTACTTGGAAGGTTGAGAAATAGCGCTTGTACGACTCAGTTTCCTTTGATTATTGATGAAGGTGCTTCTGTTGATAGCTCTCAGTTTGATTGGCTGTTGCCTAATATGAAGAAAGCTGGTTTTAGGGTATTGAGCGCTTCTACTAATTCAGCGTCCAGCGAAATAATTTTTAAATTCGGGCAGCACTTCCGGTTAGACGCTATGCGAACTGCAACGCCTTACAGTTCGGCACGGACCATTGCATTTACTGGTATGCCCGATAGTTTTGTTACCCAAGGTAGTGTATTGGATAGAGAGCAGCTTGATATGTTTGGAGATGCTGATGAGTGAGCAACGGCTTCTAACGATTCCGACTTTTTCCATCATGCTTGAGCATCACACAATCATGCGTGACATCATCCGAGAAATGGATGAAACGAGTGAGCCTTATATACGTGAAGCGACGTTTATTGCTCGGTTACATCGTTATATTCAAGGACAAAGTAGAGATAAACAGAAACAGTTACGGACAGCTTTTTCGACCGAGAACTTACTTGCTTCGCATATTTTGGTTGATAAAGATGAATTTGGTGGTGAAAGCCGGCTAATCTTTGAACGTTCCGTTATTGGTGTATTTAGGCTATTTGATCGCAGTCTGTTTCAAGACTTAACCGACGTGGCATTAAAAATCCAACTCGGCGGGATACGTTTGCTACTGACCAAACTTCAAGCAAGTACATTACTTTTTTGCGATGAGAACCTGGATTTTAAAGAGCTGATAGACCAGCTCTTTCACAGCCTAAGTGAACTGCTAAATAGTATCCGTTTGAACTTAGTTAAAATGCAGATGATTAACCAAGAGCTGAGTGAAGCTAGTGAACTAGCAGCAAAATCAGATAGCCCACAAGTCTTCTCTGTGTTGCAGCGAGAATCCATTGAAAAGATATCGCTTCTTTTATCACGGCATATTTTACCGACTCGGCAGTTTCTTGATGAAAAAAGCCGCCTGAAAGATGGCCCCAACTTATTTGAGTGCTTGCAAAGCTTGCGCAGTCTGTTTGAACACCATCAAGATCATCAACGTTCTACTGCGATGCTAAGGTACGAAGTAAGCTTTAACAGTTTTCACAAACAGATCAGCAAAGTGTCTCAATCGGTAGACCAGTTTTTGGCCCGATCCAAGAAGCGTCTTCAACAGTTTAATGCCATTGAAACGGCATTTGGTGATTTAGTCAATGAGCTAGATGCAACAAAGCACAACCTAAAGCGCAGCCAGATTGATGGACAATTTGCCCGTGATAACGGGGCATTTATGGGCTTAATGCAGCAAGCAAGACCCAAAGTGCTTCGAATCAGTAGTTCAGAAGCCTACCTCAACAACGTAGTGAGTGATATAGATGCGCGAGTCGCGGATAAAGGTCTGCTAGAGCAGAGCCACTATGTGGAGTTAGTTAGTATTAAAGATGATTCTACTGAGCGAAGGCTCGCTCGCGCAGAGCAGATCTTTGAATTGGTGAAACAGATGAAAATGACGGAATATCAAAACCTTACACTTTCACTGCATCGGCGCCTAAAAGATCAACTGGTTGACTATCATTTTGTTGATCTGTTGGAAGGGCTCAATTTCCTATTACGCAGTGACGTGATGCTTGATGGACACATACTTAAAATGACTAATTTCCGCCAACGTATCGCCCGAAGCGACACTATTTATCTATACCGTAAAATTCGAACAGAGCGAGTACCTCAACAATGACTCCATTTTCTCAAATCAACATGATTAAAAGCCAACAGATATACGCTACCTTCGTCAGTGGTAAAGTGATCACCAAGCAGGGCTATGACCTTTACCAGCAAAGTTTTATAGAAAGCGTTCTCTATACTGAGCTTTACAATAACCTTGACCACTTTACGCAGCTTTATCTGCATATTGGCTTCACTCTTAATTTCAATGTAGAAGGGGAGTTTTTCTATATCAGCCGTAGTGAAGCAGAAGAAGACGCAGACACTAATGCCACCAAAATTCAGGCAATGTTATTAATTATTGCCCGTTACTGGGTGGATAAAGGTTTTGATCTAGACGATCTAACCACGCCGGTTCTTGGGCTCGGGCGTACTGCACTAGAAGAGATTGCAGAGCAAACCATCTATGACGATATTCGACAGGCGCTTGGAATCGAAACTTGGGAAAAGGCCATAAATTATCTTGCAGATCGAAACTTTCTCTACCCTTGCGGTGATAAACATTACGTTCTAAGTTCAGCTGGAATGCACTTTTTGAACTTACATGTTGAGAAATACTCAGAAGATCAGTAAGAGTGTCAATTCGAAGCTTGAGTGGTTTTATTTCTAATCATCTACCAGGCGTTTGTGAATCCATTCCTTATGAACAAGTAAAAAAGCCCACCTGCCGTGGGCTTTTGGTGTCCGTAAGTTTATGTTTTAAAGGTTCTTAATTGATTGTTAGTCCCAACATATCCCATAATATGGGCTTTGTTGCGTAATTCAATGGTACTAAATCAAGAACCTACGATCTGATCAGCTACCTCCACCCTCTCTCGTAGCCCTATGCCTAAGCCTCGTTACAAAACAACCAACTGGAAGCAATACAACCAATCACTCATTAACCG
>NZ_JACJFF010000002.1:0-127165 GCF_014164465.1 Vibrio sp. SG41-7
TAGTACTAGTGTGTTCTGGTCCGGGTGCGACCAATACCGTTACTGGTATTGCCACAGCCTACATGGACTCAATCCCAATGATAGTTATTTCTGGTAACGTACCAAATAGCTTAATTGGTAATGACGCCTTCCAAGAGTGTGACATCGTGGGTGTATCCCGTCCGATCGTTAAACACAGCTTCCTCGTTAAGAAAGCGGAAGATATCCCTGAAGTCGTTAAAAAAGCATTCTATATTTCAACGACAGGACGTCCTGGTCCTGTGGTTATTGATCTGCCAAAAGACATCTTAAACCCACAAATCAAGCTTCCTTATGAATACCCAGAAACGATCAAAATGCGTTCGTATAACCCAACGGTTACGGGTCATAAAGGTCAGATCAAAAAGGCGCTAAAAGCCCTTCTTGAAGCGAAGAAGCCGGTACTTTATGTCGGTGGTGGTGCGGTTATTTCTGAGGCAGATAAGCCGCTGTTAAAATTAGCAGAGGCACTGAATTTACCCGTGGTAAGCACCCTAATGGGGCTTGGCGCTTTCCCTGGTACCCATAAGAACTCTTTGGGTATGTTGGGCATGCATGGTTTGTATGAAGCCAATATGGCGATGCACAATGCGGACTTGATCTTTGGTATTGGCGTACGTTTCGATGATCGAACCACCAATAACCTAGATAAGTACTGCCCTGATGCGAAGATCATGCACATTGATATCGATCCATCTTCTATCTCTAAGAACGTTAAAGTGGATCTACCGATTGTAGGTTCAGCGGAAAAAGTACTAGAGAGCATGGTTAACCTGCTTATTGAGCAAGGTGGAACTAACGATGCAGAAGCGATGGAAAGCTGGTGGAGTGAAATTAAACAGTGGCAAGAGCGTGACTGCTTGGCATATGACAAAACGTCTGGTCGTATTAAGCCACAACAAGTTATTGAAACACTTCATAAAGTAACCAATGGCGATGCCTATGTTGCTTCTGATGTAGGTCAACACCAAATGTTTGCTGCTTTGTACTACCCGTTTGACAAGCCACGCCGTTGGATTAACTCTGGTGGTCTAGGCACGATGGGCTTTGGCCTACCTGCTGGTATGGGCGTTAAGTTTGCGAAACCTGATGAAGAAGTTGTGATTGTTACTGGTGACGGCAGTATTCAAATGAATATCCAAGAGCTGTCGACTGCGCTGCAATACAATATTCCCGTTAAGATTATTAACCTTAACAACCGTTTCTTAGGCATGGTAAAACAGTGGCAAGACATTGTTTATCAAGGTCGTTACTCTAATTCATATATGGACTCTGTTCCTGATTTTGCTGCGATTGCTGAGGCTTATGGCCACGTTGGCATGCGTATTTCATCTCCGGATGAACTGGAATCAGGTTTGGAAAAAGCACTGGCGATGAAAGACCGTTTGGTATTTGTCGATATCAGTGTGGATGACACCGAGCACGTATACCCAATGCAGATCAAAGGCGAGGGTATGGATAACATGTGGCTAAGCAAAACGGAGAGAACATAATATGAGACACATCCTTTCACTATTAATGGAAAACCAACCAGGTGCACTTTCGCGAGTGGTTGGCTTGTTTTCTCAGCGTGGCTACAACATTGAGTCTTTGAATGTATCTCCTACGGATGATCCAACGCTTTCTCGTCTGAATGTCACCACTAACTCGAGCGAAATGCAGCTTGAGCAGATCCAAAAACAGTTACACAAGTTAATCGACGTACTTAAGGTACAAGAAGTGTCTGAGCTTGAGCATATCGAGCGTGAACTTTTGATGGTAAAAGTACGCGCTAGCGGCTTTGCTCGCGCCGAAGTGAAGCGCACCGCGGATATCTTCCGTGGCCAAATCGTTGATGTAACGGCTTCACAATATACGGTTCAAATGGCCGGCACTAGCGAGAAGCTGGATGCTTTCATTCAGGCATTGTCTGAAGTAACGGAAGTACTTGAAGTGGCTCGAAGTGGGGTTGTTGGCATCGCACGTGGTGAACGAGCGTTGAAAGCCTAAACAAGAAGTATTTAAAAAATAGTTTTAAAGCCGCTTTTTTAAGCGGCTTTTATTTTGTTAATTTCCTAGAGTGCTATAATCTTGCGCTCTCTTTTTCTTCCTGAGCTAGTAATGCGAAATAAAAAATCAATAATTACATTACTAATCATCTCAATCACACTCTGTTCAGCAGTTGCTCTATATTACTTGCAGCGATATCAAGAAGTGAAGCAGCAGAGTTTTGACTACTCGGCCAAGCAAGCCGTCCATCAATTGGTGTACGCGAAGCGAGACTACGATCTTCTTAAGACTCAATTAGTTTCCGTAATGGGCCTCTTAAGCCACAGCCAAAGCTTGGTTAACTTTGCCTCTTCTCCCTCTGACCAAACCAAAGATCTACTTGAAGAGGTTTGGCAGTCTGTCCTCGTGAACCAAAAATGGTATACACAGATCCACCTGCTAGATATCTCGGGTAAAGAGCTGGTTCGTGTCAACTACTCCGCTGATTCAGGCCACATAACGGTACCGCAACAACTTCAAGATAAATCTGACTCGAGCTACTTTCAATACGCTCAAAAACTAGAAGCTGAACAAATTGGCGGTTGGGGCATTGAGCTTGAAATGGAACATGGTGAGATCACCTTCCCTTATATGCCGGTTATTCGTGTCTTTACCCCCGTAGAAACACCTGAGAAAAGAGTGGGCTACCTTGTTATTAATCTCGACGTATGGGGTTTATCGTCGCGTCTTAGTTTTTCACCTGATAATGATCTTAGAGCAGAAGTTCTTAATGAAGCGGGTTATTACATAGCGAGTAACCATAGCGGTAAGCTGTTTGGCGATTCTATTCCAGAAAGAAAAGGCTACAACCTGAAAAACATCGCACCAAAGGCATGGGAAGCGATCTCTAATGATCAGGTGGGGCACGTTTTTGAAGATGGCAATTTGTTTGCGTTTAACACGGTGATGCTCGCGAATAATCAAAAGGTCCATTTACTGATTCAACTTAATCAGAAACAACTGATGGATCGAGCTGAACCGAGCTTAAGTGACCTCTCTCAAGAAGAAGTGTTTGTGTTGCTAACGGTACTGGTTTTTGCGTTTCCGTTTGCTTATTTAGTGACTCATTACCGACGTCGAAGTCTAGAAAGTAAGTTGGCACGCGCCGCATTGAGCGGCATGTCGGCCGTCATGATCTCTGATAAGCAGCATCGTACTATGATGATCAACAACGAGTTTGAGAACATGACGGGGTACTGCAAAACTCAAGTTATCGGTCAAAATGCATTACAGCTGTTGCTTGAAAATACCGAGCAGGCACTCTCGAGTGATTCAATCTGGCAACACTTAGAGCAAGAAGAAGTATGGGAGGGGGAAGTTCTGTGTAAGAACAAGTTACGTATCCCTTTCACCGTCATCATGCGAGTACAAGCTGTTAAGAATCGCTCTGGAAAGATCAGTTACTATATTACGTCTTTGGTTGATATTTCTGTAAGGAAGGAGCTTGAGGTGCGTTTGAGGATCTTAAGTGAACGAGATTCTTTGAGTAACCTTTGGAACCGCCGAAAGTTCGAAGAGCAGCTCGCGTATTATTCTCGCTTGGTTGAGCGTTACCCTAATGAAGCGACCACTTGCTTAGCTTTAGTCGATATTGATAACTTCAAACGAATCAATGACGAACTTGGCCACGATGAAGGCGACCGAGTGATTGCAAGTGTTGCAAGGCTTCTACAAGACAGCCTACGCAATACTGATTTTGTTGCTCGCGTTGGGGGGGAGGAGTTTGCATTACTGATGCCACACACCTCACTGCCGGAAGCGAAACGTGTGTTGGATCGATTACGAATAGAAATAGAGCTATCCTCAGGGACTAAAGTGACGGTGAGTGTCGGTTTCACTGATTTGACAAGCAACAGCACTCGCTCATACAAATGTGCCGATGTTGGGCTTTACGAATCTAAATCGTCTGGGCGCAATACCGTCTCTATGTGCTCTAGTCATGCTGATGTCGCTTAATCTTTCATTACTCGATTAGTCTTTAATATTTCACTTGGCTTTCACTGTTTCACTTAGCTTTCAACAGACTAAGCCCTTAAAATATTTACGTTTTAAGTGACTAGCCACTTTCCTATCAAGCCATCTTCCTCGCTTCGTATCTTTTAAAGCTAGCCTTCAGCAGTGCCTTTCAACATCTATACTAGGAATCTCACTTTTGAGGCGATCTATGTCACAAGTCTTATGTAGTTAGACTAAAGTCTAATGCTGATGAAAATTTGAGCTAAAATAAACAATAAGTAAACTATCTTGCTTCAGGTTGCGTCGTGTTAAGCGAACCAATAAACAGAGTGTTTACCCGATATAAAAGGGATGACACCGTTAACTTAATTCAGCTGGTTAGCTCGCCATTATTAATGGCTTGATGAGAGATAACAGTAGAATTAGGTTAGCTGTAGCAAGAGTTTGGGGATCATACTGTCTGGTTAAAAGAGGCCTGGTATGTTTGTCGATTTTTTAGTGAGGTTAACCATAGGAACATTAGTCATTCTTGGCTTTCAACTGAGTGCACTGTATTTTTTACCTATGGTTGTACTGCTCAATACTCATCACAAAGAGTTTTTTGGGTGGTAGTTCAGTCGTGATACTGGAAACAAAAAAACGGAGCCGTTGGGCTCCGTTTTTATTTGGTTAGAATCTATCTTGGCGTTATGCCGCTTCGATAACTTCTTCAATTCGTTTCATTGAACCTAGTAAATGTTGATCAAGTAACTCTGTTGCTTGTTCTGCATTCTTAGAGAGTACTAGCTTCATGATCATTTCGTGCTCATCAATATTGAACAGATCATCAGATGCTGTTTCAGCTGACATTGCTAAGAAGCGGTAACGTTTAACTTGGTTAATAAGTTCATCAAAGAACTTAAACATGTTCTCTGAATCAGCACCTTCAAGCAACGCGACATGGAACTGTTGGTGGCGTTCTTCCCATTCAACATAATCAAATTCTTCTTCTACGTTCTGAAGGCGTGATAGCTTGTGGTAAGAGGTCAACACTTCTAATTCCCAGCTTTCATCGCCAGCTGAGATCGCTTTTTTAAGCAGAACGGAAGAGACCAGTCGAAGGCTTTCGTATAGGTCATTGAGTTCTTTCTTTGAGACCGGAGATACCCAGCAGCCTTTTTGTGGCTCTAGCTTTACGTATTTACTCCAAGATAACTGCACTAAGGCTTCACGAATTGGAGATGCGCCTACGTTGTATCGTGCTTTTAGATCAGCAACAACGAGTTTTTGGCCAGGGGTTAACTCACCATTAAGAATATCTTGGCGAATCATCTTTGATACTTTGTCTGTGAGCGTAGGACTAGACATTACAAACCTCATGCATATTTGATTCTAGTCTGCTAATCCGTCTCTTCGAAAGAGCCCATGGAAGTTAACAGTACGTAATTCTACTGTGATTGATAATACAGCGTACTGAAAAGTTAGGCAAGATTTGTTTCATAAAAAAAGAGGGCCGAAGCCCTCTTTTATATTTTATGCGTATCGGTTCATTCTTATAGAACGTGAACAGATGCCGTGTTTGTAGTACCAGAAGCGACTAGAGCACCAGAAACCATAACTACGATGTCGCCTTTGTTACCTAGGCCAGATTGTAGAGCGATTTCTTTACCGTTGATGTAAAACGCGTCTGTGTTCTCGATAGAGTCAACAAGAACTGGCTTAACACCTTTAGTTAGAACTAGCTGTGCAGCTGTCTTTTCGTTAGTTGTTAGAGCAAGGATGTTTGCAGTTGGGAAGTACTTACGTACTGAACGTGCAGACTTACCGCCTTCAGTTGCAACAACGATTAGAGGAGCAGCTAGCTTCTCTGCTGTGTCTACAGCGCCTTTACATACTGCTTCAGTGATGCGTAGACGTGGGCTGTCTAGACGAGAACCTAGCTCAGCTTTAAGAGCTGAATCAGTACGGTTCGCGATTTGAGCCATGATAGTTACAGCTTCAACTGGGTACTTACCTTTAGCAGTTTCACCAGAAAGCATTACTGCATCAGTACCATCCATGATTGCGTTCGCAACGTCACCCGCTTCAGCACGAGTTGGACGTGGGTTGCTGATCATAGAGTCAAGCATTTGAGTTGCAGTGATAACCATCTTACGTGCGCGGTTACACTTCTCGATCATCATCTTCTGAGCGAAGATTACTTCTTCAGCTGGGATTTCAACACCTAGGTCACCACGAGCAACCATGATGCCGTCAGAAGCTTCAAGGATTGAATCGAAGTTATCTACACCTTCTTGGTTTTCAATCTTAGAAATGATGTGGATGTTCTCGCCGCCGTTAGCGTTTAGAAGCTCACGGATTTCTTTAACGTCGTCTTCTTTACGGATGAAAGAAGCAGCTACGAAATCAACGCCTTGCTCACAACCAAACTTAAGGTCAGCTTTGTCTTTCTCAGAAAGAGCTGGAAGTTGAACAGAAACGCCAGGAAGGTTAACACCTTTGTTTTCGCCTAGAGCACCGTTGTTAAGAACTTTACACTTAACTTCAGTTTCTGTTGTTGCGATAACTTCCATTTCGATTAGGCCGTCATCAACAAGGATAGTGTTACCAGCAGTTAGGTCTTTAGCGAAACCTAGGTAAGTTACTGCTACTACGTCTTTGTTACCAACAACTGTTGCGTCAGTTGTGAAAGTGAACTCTTGACCAGCTACTAGATCTACGTCGTTACCATCTTCAAGTTTGATAGTACGGATTTCTGGACCTTTAGTATCTAGAAGGATAGCAAGTTGCTCACCTTTGTTTTCCATTACTGTACGGAAGTTCGCGATACGAGTGCCGTGTTCTGCGAAGTCACCGTGAGAGAAGTTAAGACGCATAACGTTCATGCCAGCATCTACTAGTTCAGTTAGCTTCTCTACAGATTCAGTTTTAGGGCCAATCGTACATACGATTTTGGTCTTTTTCATGGAAGGTACTCTCCGGTAAGTATTGTTACAATTTGAAATTTATTTAAGGTCTGAAGATTGGTCCGCTACATCAACATTTTGTGCCTGTTGTGTAAAAGCGCGGGACTTCCAATATGTCCTTCAGAGTTGTAAGTCTTTCATCAATTTTAGTCATTTTATGACCAAAAGATTTTGATTCAATATCGGTTTTATGTGACTTACCCCACTATATAAGAGGTAAGTTGCAAAAAAATAACAGTCAGTTTTGTAATTTTTTTTCTTTTCGGGTGCGGATTCTACCACCTAATCAGTTCAATATCACTGCTTAACAATTGTCTTAGGACAAGGTTTTATCGCTATTTATTAATTTTTTGGATCAAAATAAATGGACTAAATAGTTTCGTTGTAACTATAATATGTTTCAAACCGAAACTTACTGGCCTTTTTTAAATGTCGAAACGAAACACCCAGCTCAGAAGACATGCTATTTCTAACCTCGTTAATGAAAAGGGGGAGGTTAGTGTTGATGAACTATCCGCTAAATTCGAAACCTCAGAGGTCACGATTAGAAAGGACTTAGCGTCTTTAGAGAAAAACGGTCAGCTTTTGCGCCGTTATGGTGGTGCGATTTCATTACCGAAAGAGGTTGTGAACGAAGAACTGGGTCCACAAGTTTCGACTCGAAAGATTTCATTAGCGAAAGCCGCTGCAGATTTAATTCGCGACCATAATCGCATTGTGATCGATAGCGGTAGCACGACAGGGGCGCTAATTCAGCAGCTCAATAGCAAGCGTGGTTTGGTTGTGATGACCAACTCGTTGCACGTTGCTAATGCACTTAATGAGTTGGAAAGCGAACCAACACTGCTAATGACCGGCGGCACTTGGGATACCCATTCGGATTCTTTTCAAGGCAAAGTCGCAGAATCAGTACTTCGAGCTTACGATTTTGATCAACTATTTATCGGGGCTGATGGTATCGACCTTGATAGAGGCACAACCACGTTCAATGAATTGGTTGGCCTAAGTAAAGTAATGGCTGAAGTGTCACGAGAAGTGATCGTGATGGTTGAGTCGGAAAAGGTGGGACGAAAGATCCCGAACTTAGAGCTGGCATGGGAACATATTGACATCTTAATTACCGATACAGACTTAGGCGAAGAATCCAAAGCAAGTATCGAATCACATGATGTTCGAGTGATCCTGACCGATCCAGCGTAAAAACAAATTTAAGTATTATGCATTTACCTTCCTATAATTGATCTTAATAAAGATCTGGCCTTTGCTTGCTGCCAATAGGAATAAAACGAAATTGATGGAGTGAAACTATGTGTGGAATTGTTGGTGCAGTAGCACAGCGTGATGTAGCTGAAATTTTAGTAGAAGGCCTTCGCCGCCTAGAATACCGAGGCTACGATTCAGCGGGTGTCGCTGTAGTTGATAGCGAATCTAACCTAACTCGTGTACGCCGCCTTGGTAAAGTACAAGAGCTAGCAGACGCAGTCGATCAACAACATGTCATTGGCGGTACTGGTATTGCTCATACACGTTGGGCGACACACGGTGAGCCTTCAGAAGCAAACGCACATCCACACATGTCTGGCGATATTGCTGTTGTACACAATGGCATTATCGAAAACCACGAAACACTGCGCGCTCTGCTGCAAGAGCGTGGCTACGTGTTTACTTCACAAACAGATACAGAAGTTATCGCTCATCTTGTTGAGTGGGAACTTCGCACGTCAGCTTCTTTGGTTGAAGCTCTGCAAAAAACAGCAAAACAATTAGACGGTGCATACGGCACAGTAGCGGTTGATCGTAAAGATCCTAGCCGTATCGTTGTTGCTCGCTCTGGTAGCCCAATCGTTATCGGTTTTGGTGTGGGCGAGAATTTCCTAGCCTCTGACCAACTTGCACTGTTAAGCGTAACTCGTCGCTTCATGTACTTAGAAGAAGGTGATGTTGCTGAGGTGACTCGTCGTGATGTAACAGTATTTGATGTGGCGGGCGAGCGTGTTGAGCGTGAAATCGTTGAATCAAACGCAGAACACGACGCTGGTGACAAAGGTCAATACCGTCACTTCATGCAGAAAGAGATCTTTGAGCAGCCAACAGCGCTGATCAACACAATGGAAGGCCGTATCTCTGACACTTCGGTTATCACTAACGCGATTGGTGTTAAAGCGGAAGAGATCCTAAGCAAGGTTGAACACGTGCAGATCATCGCATGTGGTACGTCTTACAACTCAGGCATGGCAGCTCGTTACTGGTTTGAATCTCTAGCAGGCGTAAGCTGTGACGTAGAGATTGCCTCTGAATTCCGTTACCGTGATTTCGTTGTTCGTCCGAATAGCCTATTGGTGACTTTGTCTCAGTCTGGTGAAACGGCGGATACGCTTGC
The DNA here is from genome assembly GCF_014164465.1 of Vibrio sp. SG41-7. Lineage (NCBI taxonomy): Bacteria > Pseudomonadati > Pseudomonadota > Gammaproteobacteria > Vibrionales > Vibrionaceae > Vibrio > Vibrio sp. SG41-7. The sequence goes on from NZ_JACJFF010000002.1 coordinate 9,328, forward strand.
TGCACTTCGTCTTGCAAAAGAAAAAGGTTACATGTCAGCAATGACTATCTGTAACGTTGCAGGTTCTTCGCTGGTTCGTGAATCTGATTTTGCCTTCATGACTCGCGCAGGAACAGAGATCGGTGTTGCTTCAACTAAAGCCTTCACAACACAGCTAGCGGCTATGCTGATGATGGTAACGTCAATTGGTCGTCTACAAGGTCGCATCAATGAAGAGAAAGAAGCTGAGATCGTTCAAGCACTGCATCAACTGCCTGCTGATATTGAAAAAGCATTAGCGTTTGATAAAGAGATCGAAGCGCTAGCACCTGATTTTGCAGATAAGCACCACACACTGTTCTTGGGTCGTGGTGAGTTCTACCCAATCGCGATGGAAGCGTCTCTTAAACTGAAAGAGATCTCTTACATCCACGCAGAAGCATACGCGGCTGGTGAGCTTAAGCACGGTCCTTTGGCTCTTATCGATGCAGATATGCCAGTCGTCGTTATTGCACCAAGCAACGACTTGCTAGAGAAGCTGAAATCAAACGTTGAAGAAGTACGTGCTCGTGGCGGTCTACTTTACGTATTCGCAGATGAAGATGCAGGCTTTGAAAGCGATGAGAACATGAAGATCATCAAGATGCCTCACGTAAGTGAAGTAACAGCACCTATCTACTACACAGTACCGATGCAGCTGTTGTCTTACCACGTAGCGCTAATCAAGGGTACCGATGTTGACCAACCTCGTAACCTTGCGAAAGCGGTAACGGTTGAGTAATCGTTAGCCTATCTAAGAACATTAGATAATAAGAAGCCCATCCTGTGATGGGCTTTTTTGTGTCTGTTAGCTAACGATCAGCGTTAGATCTAGCTTTACCGGCGTTAAGCGTTAAGCATTAAGTGCTTGCTCTAGGTCAGCCAAGATATCGTCAATGTGCTCGATACCTACTGAGAGACGAATCATCTCTGGTGACACACCTGCTTGCTTTTGTTCCGCTTCGCTTAATTGACGGTGTGTTGTAGAAGCAGGGTGACAAGCGAGAGATTTTGCATCACCAATGTTCACCAAGCGCTTGAAGATTTGCAGCGCATCATAGAAACGAACACCGGCTTCATAACCATCTTTCAAGCCAAAAGATAAAATGGCAGACGGCTTACCTTGCATGTATTTCTCAGCCAATGGGTAGAACTCAGAGGTTGGTAACCCCGCGTAGCTCACCCAACTGACTTTCTCATGTTGCTGAAGGTACTCAGCTACTTTTAGTGCGTTCTCTGTGTGTCGCTCCATACGTAGCGACAACGTTTCTAGACCCTGCATCAACATGAAGGCATTCATGGGTGACAGTGCTGCGCCTGTATTACGCAATGGAACGGTTCGAGCGCGGCCAATAAAGGCGGCTTCACCAAAGGCTTCGGTATACACCACACCGTGGTAAGAAGGTTCTGGTTGATTAAAGACTGGGAAGCGATCTTTGTGCTCTGCCCATGGGAATTTGCCTGAATCGACAATAACACCACCCAACGTCGTTCCGTGACCACCAACGTACTTGGTTAGCGAGTGCACCACAATATCGGCACCAAAATCGATAGGTTTACACAACACAGGTGTCGCCACCGTGTTATCGACAATCACAGGTACACCTTGTGCGTGAGCAAGCTCAGCAACACGTTCTAAGTCGATAATATTGCCTGCTGGGTTACCGATACTTTCACAATAAACCGCCTTGGTTTTTTAATCGATCAGTGCCGCTAAGCTTTCTGGTTTATCGTCTTTAGCAAAGCGAACTTCGATCCCTTGGTTTGGTAGCATATGAGCAAATAGGGTGTAAGTATCGCCGTAAAGCTGAGGTGTTGAAACGATGTTGTCACCGATTTGTGCCAACGTTTGAATCGCGTAGTTGATCGCCGCGCTGCCTGCACTCACCACTAAGCCTGCAATACCACCTTCTAAGGCTGCCATGCGCTTTTCCAACACATCATTGGTTGGGTTCATTATACGAGTGTAGATATTGCCTGGCACCGCAAGGTTAAACAGATCGGCGCCGTGTTGTGCATCATCGAATTCGTAAGCAACGGTTTGGTAAATAGGAGTCGCAACCGATTTGGTTGTTGGATCAGTGTCGTAGCCGAAGTGAATCGAGAGCGTTTCGTCTTTCATGAGTCTTCCCTGAACTATTGAATGATTTGTGTACTCTCATATTGCCGATTTTTTTATAAAAGAAAAGTATGTTTAGTCACATAGAAGAAACTGGACGAATGGGGCAGAGCGTTGAGCTAGAAGATAAAGGGCTAGAAAAGCAAAAAGCCAGAGCAGCGTGAACTGTTCTGGCTTTTCTAATTTGGTGGCCCCTCCCAGATTTGAACTGGGGACCGAACGATTATGAGTCGTGCGCTCTAACCACTGAGCTAAGGGGCCGTAGGGCATAGATTATAGGGGAACCAATCAATGGTGTCTAGACACTATGAGGGGCAATTCCGCTTACATCTTAGCCACTTAAATCACGTAGGCACAAAAAAGGTGAGCCAACGCTCACCTTTTTTATTTTATGCTTAAAAGCTAACCACACTAAAGCGTGTAATTACTCGTCTAGGAAGCTACGCAGAGTTTCTGAGCGGCTTGGGTGACGAAGTTTACGCAGTGCTTTTGCTTCGATCTGACGGATACGTTCACGAGTTACGTCGAACTGCTTACCAACCTCTTCAAGAGTGTGGTCAGTGTTCATGTCGATACCGAAACGCATACGCAGTACTTTTGCTTCACGAGGCGTTAGGCCTGCAAGAACGTCTTTAGTTGCGCCGCGTAGGCTTGTTGCCGTTGCAGAGTCTAAAGGCAATTCTAGCGTTGTATCCTCGATGAAATCACCTAGATGCGAATCTTCGTCGTCACCGATTGGTGTCTCCATTGAGATAGGCTCTTTAGCGATTTTCAGTACTTTACGGATCTTGTCTTCAGGCATTTGCATGCGCTCAGCCAACTCTTCCGGAAGCGGTTCACGACCCATCTCTTGTAGCATTTGACGAGAGATACGGTTTAGTTTGTTGATCGTTTCGATCATGTGAACCGGAATACGGATAGTACGAGCTTGGTCGGCAATCGAACGAGTGATTGCTTGACGGATCCACCACGTAGCGTAAGTAGAGAACTTGTAACCACGACGGTATTCAAACTTATCTACCGCTTTCATCAGACCGATGTTACCTTCTTGGATTAGATCCAGGAATTGTAGACCACGGTTCGTGTACTTCTTAGCAATCGAGATTACTAGACGTAAGTTCGCTTCAACCATCTCTTTCTTCGCACGACGAGCTTTCGCTTCACCGATAGACATACGACGGCTGATATCTTTGATGCTTTGAACAGTAAGAGACGTTTCACGTTCGATGATATCCAGCTTTTGGATAGAGCGACGGATGTCGTGTTCGTTACGTTTGATCTTTTCTGCGTATGGCTTGTCTGAAGCAAGAACTTCGTCCAACCATGCTTCGCTAGATTCATTGCCAGTAAATAGAGCAATGAAAGATTTCTTCGGCATTTTGCCGTACTCAACCGTTTGACGCATGATTAGGCGTTCTTGAGTACGTACGCGATCCATTGAAGTGCGAAGTTCGTTTACTAGGTAATCAAACTGTTTTGGCGTCAGACGGAATTCTTTGAATACGTCTTGCATCATTGTTGTTGCAAGCGTTGCTTTCGGGCTTTCGTGGCCGTATTCATTGATTGCTAGTTGACGGTTTTGGTAGCTAGTGCGAAGTGCTGTGAACTTCTCAAGAGCAAGCTCAGGATCAATACCTGTATCTTCCTCTTCTTCTTCCTCGTCGTCTTCTGCTTCTTCTTTGTCTTCGTCTTCTAGATCAGTTTTAGCGAGCTCTGAACCGATGTGAGTCGCCGTTGGCGCAGCTGTGCCATCGTCGTCTGGGTCAACAAAGCCATTAATTAGATCTGTTAAGCGAATCTCTTCAGCGAGTACGCGGTCAAACTGTTCCAAGATGTATGGAATCGTGCCTGGGTACTCAGCAACAGATAATTGAACGGTATTGATACCATCTTCAATACGCTTCGCAATGTCGATTTCGCCTTCACGAGTCAGTAGTTCAACTGTACCCATTTCACGCATGTACATACGAACTGGGTCAGTAGTACGGCCAATCTCGCTTTCTACGCTTGAAAGCGCAGCAGCAGCAGCTTCAGCTGCATCTTCATCTATATTGGCATCGTCATCATTAAGAGCTAGATCATCAGCGTCAGGTGCAGTTTCTACTACCTTGATACCCATGTCATTGATCATTTGAATGATGTCTTCTACCTGTTCAGAATCCACGATTTCTGCAGGTAGGTGGTCGTTTACTTCGGCGTAGGTCAGATAGCCTTGTTCCTTGCCTTTAATAACAAGTAATTTTAGCTGTGACTGCGGATTTTGATCCATAGATGATATCCAACTTCAGGTCTGGTGAAGGACGTTGCATTCTCAAATGCAAACCAATTATGTTAACAAATTTATTAAATGCTGACTAATCAAACAGGGTTACGCTTTTAGATCTAGCATTAAAGCTAGTAGCTCCCTTTTTTCTTCGGCTGATAAACCGACACTTCTTGCTTTGGCCTGCAGGTTTTCAATTTGTTTTTCAACGCACTGGGCAAGGATATTGTCCAATGAGTCTAAAAATATGTCTTCTTGATTGTCTTCGTCGAGGGGGATTTCCCAGCTCGCGAGACGAGACAGAAGTGCCTCATGTTTGTTCTCACGCCAATGTTCTAATAATTGGCCTGTGCTGATATGGGGGTTCACTCGGCAGATATCAAGTACTTCGACGAATAAACTTAGTCCAGGCAGCTGTAAGCCTTTGACACTTGATAAATCCGGTACCATATCAGCATAGCTCGGATTTTGGATAAGCAAAGCGATAACTTCACGCATTGGAGTGCGCTTGAGCTCTTTATGCGGTTGAGGTGTCGGGTTCTTTGTGTGAACGCGAGCACGCCTCAATTGGTTATCAAATCCAGTTCGCTCATCGAGCAATTTTTCGAGCAGTTCTTGGAAGTAACTGTCAGGAATTTTACTAATCAAGGCGCTCGCGTGTGCACGCAGTGCCGATTTTCCTTCTGTTGTTCCTAAATTCAGCTTGTGTATTTCTATCAGGTTATCGAACAAATAGGTCGAAAGCGGCGTCGCATTGTGGACGAGCTGTTCGAAAGCAGCCTGACCGTGTTCTCTAATATAGCTGTCTGGGTCTTCACCGTCTGGCAAGAACAGAAACTTGAGTGTGTTACCTGTTTTCAGGTATTCAAGCGCGTTTTCTAGTGCGCGCCACGCGGCCTCTTTACCTGCTCTATCACCATCGTAACAACAAACCACAGTATTGGTCTGGCGGAACAACATCTGAACGTGATCACCGGTTGTTGAGGTGCCCAGTGATGCCACTGAGTAATCGACGCCGTATTGCGCTAGTGCGACAACATCCATATAACCTTCAACCACAAGTACTTGAGGCGGTTCACGGTATGCTTGTAACACTTCATAAAGGCCGTAAAGCTCTTTACCTTTATGGAAGATCGGCGTTTCTGGCGAGTTTAGATACTTTGGTGTGCCGTCTTCTAAGACACGGCCACCAAACCCGATCACTCGGCCTCGACGGTCACGAATCGGGAACATCACGCGTCCACGGAATCGATCGTATCGGTTGCCTTTATCGTTTTCTATCAACATGCCGCCAGTAACGAGCATGTCTTGGGCTTCTTTTTGTTGGCCAAAGTTCTTACGAACCAAGTCCCATTCATCAGCGACGTAGCCAATGCCAAACTTCTGTACGATTTCACCAGAAAGACCGCGATTTTTTAGGTAATCAATCGCAGGTTTGTTCGCTGAGATTTTCAGCTGAGAGCGGTAAAAATTACTGATGCCGCCCATCAAATCGTAGAGGTTACGTTTTTGTTCGCTGTTGGCTCTTGGCGCCGTGGATATTTCACCGCTGCGCTGTTCTCTAGGAACATCAAGTCCTAAAAATGAGGCCAGCTCTTCAATCGCTTCAACAAAATCGAGACGTTCGAACTCCATAATGAAGTCGATAGCATTGCCGTGTACGCCACAACCAAAGCAGTGATAAAACTGTTTTTCTTGGCTTACGCTGAAAGAAGGGGTCTTTTCGTTGTGAAATGGGCAACAAGCACCATAGTTTTTGCCTTTTTTCTTAAGTTTCACGCGTGCGTCCACAATATCGACAATGTCGAGACGCGCTAGGAGATCATCGATGAAACTACGCGGGATGTGTCCTGCCATAAAACCTTAGAAAAATGCACTAACTGAGAGTGTGGATAATAATAGTTTGAATAGGTTACAGATACAAACAAGCCGTGCGTTCCGAAGGATTGCACGGCTTGTTGCAATTTGATTTGGGATTAAGCGAGTTTAGAACGAACTAAACCACTAACTTTACCCATATCTGCACGCCCTTGAATTTGTGGTTTCAAGATAGCCATTACTTTACCCATGTCTTGCATGCCCGCAGGTTGAGCTTCTGCAATTGCGCTATCAAGTAGTGCAATAACTTCTTCTTCAGTTAGCGGTTGAGGCATAAAGCCTTCAAGTACCGTAATTTCAGCTTTTTCCACGTCAGCAAGATCTTGACGATTTGCCGATTCATATTGAGCAACAGAATCGCGACGTTGCTTAACCATTTTAACTAATATAGCAATAATGTCGTCGTCGTTCAGAGTGATCCGTTCGTCAACTTCACGTTGCTTAATTGCTGAAAGAGCTAAGCGGATAGTGCCAAGGCGCGGTTTGTCCTTGGCTTTCATCGCTAATTTTTGCTCTTCTTTGAGTTGTTCAATAAGAGCCATAACTCAGTCCTTATGGATTAAGTTATTAGTACAGACGAACGCGACGTGCGTTTTCGCGAGCTAGCTTTTTAGCGTGACGCTTTTGAGCTGCTGCTTTAGCGCGTTTGCGAACTGTAGTTGGCTTTTCGTAATGCTCACGACGACGCACTTCAGAAAGGATACCTGCTTTTTCACAAGAGCGCTTGAAACGACGTAGTGCAACGTCGAACGGTTCGTTTTCACGTACTTTAACTATTGGCATATGCCTTTCACCTCAGGGGTTATTCATTATCGCTGGTTACTCAGTACCAAATCAGAGAAGTTACCCATCGAGCTAACTCTCTATTCGCGTTTGGCCATTAACCAGCTTGATCAAAAATGGTGCGGAATTTTAATCCGATCACAGTGGCTTTGTAAAGCACTTTGTCGATTATAGTCTGTACAATATTTGTTTGAAGAGCTTAGGCAGGGTAATATTGCGCTAATTTCCCATTTTAGACGAAAGCGTGCCGAGAAAATTATGCGCATTATTGGTATTGAAACCTCTTGTGATGAAACAGGAATCGCAATTTATGATGATGAGCAAGGGCTGCTTTCTCATCAGTTATACAGCCAAGTAAAACTGCACGCCGATTACGGTGGTGTGGTACCTGAGCTAGCGTCGCGTGACCACGTAAAAAAAACCATTCCACTGATTAAAGCGGCATTGGCAGAAGCGAACCTAACGTCGAAAGACATTGATGGCGTGGCTTACACTGCTGGTCCCGGTTTGGTTGGTGCATTGCTTGTGGGTGCAACGATTGGTCGCAGTATTGCTTATGCGTGGGGCGTGCCTGCTGTGCCAGTGCACCATATGGAAGGTCACCTTCTTGCGCCAATGTTAGAAGACAATCCTCCACCATTCCCATTTGTTGCTCTGCTGGTTTCTGGCGGTCATACCATGATGGTCGAAGTAAAAGGCATTGGTGAATACCGAATCCTTGGTGAATCGATTGATGATGCGGCGGGTGAAGCATTTGATAAAACCGCGAAGCTGATGGGCTTAGATTACCCGGGTGGCCCGCTGTTATCTCGACTTGCAGAAAAAGGGACTCCGGGGCGTTTTAAGTTCCCACGTCCAATGACCGATCGCCCAGGGTTAGATATGAGCTTTTCTGGTTTGAAAACGTTCGCGGCAAATACCATTCGTGCTAATGACAATGATGACCAAACTCGTGCTGATATTGCTTACGCGTTCCAAGAAGCCGTTTGTGCGACCTTGGTAATCAAGTGTAAGCGTGCCTTGGTAGAGACAGGCATGAAACGTATCGTGATTGCTGGCGGTGTTAGTGCCAACAAACAGCTACGTATTGAGCTTGAAGCGCTGGCGAAGAAAATCGGTGGTGAGGTTTACTACCCACGAACTGAATTCTGTACTGATAACGGTGCGATGATTGCTTACGCGGGTATGCAACGCCTTAAAAATGGTGAAACGGCTGATTTGTCTGTTCATGCCACGCCGCGTTGGCCAATTGACCAACTAGAGCCAATTGCTTAGCTCGTAGCAATCGCTTGGCTAGTAGCAATCGTTCAACGAGAAACCGTCGATCAACAAAAGCTAAGCGCAGAATAAACCAGTGTGTTTCGATAAACGGTCGCCTTGTGCGGCCGTTTTTATATCCTAGCTTACCGACTATGTGTCGATAAATAATTGCTAACAGAGATTAGGGAAGAAAATGAACAAGTTTACAGTAGACAATCAGTCGATGGCGTACCTAGATGAAGGTCAAGGCCCTGTTGTTGTGTTAGGCCACAGCTACCTTTGGGATAGTGCAATGTGGAAACCGCAGATCGATGCATTAAAAACTCAGTATCGCTGTATTGTTCCAGAGCTTTGGTCTCATGGTGAGTCACAAGCTGCACCAGCTTCGATGCGTAACTTGAAAGATTACGCTCAGCACGTTTTGGCTCTGCTTGATCATTTAGATATCGAAGAATTCTCTGTGGTTGGCTTATCGGTTGGCGGTATGTGGGGAACAGAGTTGGCGGAACTTGCACCTGCACGTATTAAATCTTTAGTTCTAATGGATACCTTTGTTGGTTTAGAACCAGAAGTTGCTCATGCTAAATACTTCAGCATGCTAGACACCATTACTCAAACCAAAATGGTTCCTCAACCGATTGTTGAAGCCGTGGTTCCACTGTTCTTCGCCAATGATGCTCAAACAAACTCACCAGCTTTGGTTGAGAGCTTTACTCAGCATTTGTCTGAACTTCAGGGTGATACAGCGGAAGAAGTCGCACGAATCGGTCGAATGGTGTTTGGGCGCCGCGATATGATTGAAGCGGTAGAGAACTTTGCACTGCCTGTTTTGATTGCCGTTGGACAAGAAGATAAGCCGCGTCCGGCACTTGAGTCATACCTAATGCATGATTGCATTACGGGCAGTGAGTTAGTGGTGATTCCTGGTGCTGGTCATATTAGCTCGCTTGAGCAACCAGAGTTTGTGAACACAATGCTGAAGACGTTTTTAGATAAACATCTGCTGTAAGCTCTTAAAGACTGAATAGTATTGATCGACTGAGACTTGTGTCGTTTAAATTTATCTCGGTTTAAAAATGGTTCGGCTTAGACATGACAGTTTAAGCCGATTTTTTTTGCCCGAGTTTTGGTTCACTGCCATCGAGTAGGCGACGAATATTCTGATGGTGACGTAGGACGATCAAACAACACAACATGGCCACAGGCAGTGTGTATTGAGGTTTGACTAACCAAGCGTAGAAAGGTGCTAGCAACACAGTAACCAGTGCCGCTAAAGAAGAATAACGAAACAAAAATGCCACAACCAACCAAGTCGCCATGATCATGCCCGTTAGATCGAACCCAATTGGGGCGATGGCTCCGAGTGCCGTTGCGACGCCTTTACCACCTTTAAAGTGGAAGAATATTGGGTACATATGACCAAGGCATGCAGCAATCGCCACGACGCCTAAAATGATCGAGTCGATGTTGAGGTAGTAGCCAAGCCAGACTGGAATGGTGCCTTTAAGCATGTCACAAAGTAGCACGGCTGCAGCGGCGCCTTTGCCGCCCACACGCAGTACATTGGTGGCCCCTGGATTGTTGGAGCCTACCGTTCTTGGATCAGGAAGTCTTAAGACTCGGCATATCAAGACCGCACTCGAAATTGAACCTAGCAAATAGGCTGCAATGATCATGATAAGTGCCAAAGGGGTCATGTTTTTCCTTAAACGGTTATAAGTCTAACGATGGGAAAATAATGCTCAATCCAAGAGTAATTGATATCATATCTGGAATTACACGAATAATACGTTTTTTTCCCTCATATGGGTATCCGACCTCTAAAAGGACAAGTCATGGCACTGGATAAAGTTTTCATTGAACAGCTAGAAGTAATTACAACGATCGGTGTTTACGATTGGGAACAAGAGATTAAACAAAAACTTGTGCTTGATATTGAAATGGCTCATGACAACCGCCCTGCAGGTAAGAGTGATGATGTTGTCGATGCTTTGGATTACTCGACAGTCAGTACAGCCGTACTTGACCACATTGCGAATGGCCGATTCCTATTGGTTGAGCGTGTGGCAGAAGAAGTCGCTGAATTAATCATGACTCAGTTCTCAGTGCCTTGGATTAAAATCCGTTTAGCGAAGCCTGGCGCAGTGCCACAAGCAAAAGCCGTCGGTGTGATCATCGAACGAGGTCAAGCATGACAATAGCCTATGTTGGTGTTGGCACGAACATAGACCGCGACAAGCATGCAAGGGTGGCATGGACAGAGCTTCAATCGTTAGGGACTAACCTTAAATGCTCTAAGATCTATCATTGTGAGCCTGTAGGGTTTGAAAGCCATTCGTTTTATAACTTTGTGATAGAGCTCGACACGTCACTCTCATTGACTGAATTTTCACAGCAGCTGCGTAAAATTGAGTTTAAATGGGGTCGCTCTCAAGATGCTCATAAACTTCAAGATCGAAAGCTCGATCTTGATATTGTGCTGTTTGGAGACGTGGTTTCTGAAAGCGAACCAGAATTACCACGCAGTGATATCTATAAATATCCTTTTGTAACACAACCACTTTATGATCTGTGTCCTGCGAGAGTGATCCCGCAAGATGGAAGAACCGTCAGTGACATATGGCAGAAGATGCAGCAATTAGATTCGCTCTCTGTCGTAGATATAACACTATAATTTTTAAGGTAAGTAATGAGTTATTTTGAAGCGTTTATGTTGGCGTTGGTGCAAGGCTTTACTGAGTTTTTACCTATTTCCAGTTCTGCACACTTAATCCTTCCTTCTGCTGTATTAGGTTGGGAAGATCAAGGCTTGGCTTTTGATGTTGCGGTCCATGTCGGTACTCTGGCTGCCGTCGTTATCTATTTCCGCAAAGAAGTGGTCTCTCTGTTGAGCGCATTCTTTGGTTCCGTGTTTAAAGGTGATCGTAGTAAAGAAGCGAAGCTCGCGTGGATGATCATTCTCGCGACGATTCCTGCGTGTATCTTTGGTTTGTTGATGAAAGATATTGTTGAGCTTTACTTGCGCAGTGCGTGGGTGATTGCGACGACAACGATTATTTTTGGTTTATTGCTATGGTGGGTGGATAAAAACTCAAGCCTGCGTGATGACGAATACCAAGCGGGTTGGAAAAAGGCGCTGTTTATTGGTCTTGCTCAAGCAATGGCGATCATCCCAGGTACGTCTCGCTCTGGCGCGACGATTACTGCAGCGCTTTACCTTGGTTTCACACGTGAAGCCGCGGCTCGATTCTCTTTCCTAATGTCTATCCCAATCATCACTCTGGCGGGTGGTTACTTAGGTCTGAAGTTAGTGACCAGTGGTGACCCTATCCATGTTGGCACCTTGCTAACGGGTATCGTGGTTTCTTTCATCAGTGCTTATATCTGTATTCACTTCTTCTTGAAGCTGATCTCACGTATGGGTATGACACCGTTTGTTATCTACCGTCTGATTCTAGGTTTTGGTTTGTTTGCTTTCTTGATGATGCAGTAAAAAGCGCTTATGCAGCACCCTACAAGTTGAAACGAAAAACCCGCTTAATCGCGGGTTTTTTAATGTGTGTTTACTAGTGTAATGAAGATTAACTATTAGAGAGTTCTGATAACGCGCGCTCAATCGCAGCAGCTCTGCGCTTCTCTTGTTCTTCTCGAATATCTTTACCTTGAAAACCATCGGCAATAATCGATTTCACTTCGACTTGAAGCGCTGCTTGGTAAGCCACTTCAAAACGCGCTTTTTGAGGGTAAGGCTGATCTTCTAATCCTTTTCGGCCTGCGTGATCGGCTTGGCAGCAAAGCAGTATATCGTCGAGTCTATCTGGCTTACGCCAAACATCGAACTTGTTGAGAACCTTGAGAAAGGTGGTTGGCTTTAACTCTCCAGCACGATGGATATTAGAATGCTGTTCGCACACTAACAACGCGAGGTCTCTGAATTCATTGGGCACTCTGACTCTTTCACACAGTTTCTTAATGATTTTTAAGCCTGTATGGCAATGCATTTTGTGGCTTGGCCACTCGCTTTCTGGCGTGACGCCTTTACCTAAGTCATGCACTTGAGCTGCAAAACGCACGGGTAACGATGAACTTAATAGCGCAGCTTGCTGAGCAACCATCAGAGTGTGAATGCCAGTGTCGATCTCTGGGTGCCATTTTTCAGGTTGAGGCACACCAAACAGAGCGTCAATTTCAGGCAACACAACAGCCAATGCACCGCACTCTTTCAGTACAGAAAGGAACACTTCAGGATGCGGAGTACTAAGAGATTTATGCCACTCCTGCCAAACTCGTTCGGCAGTGAGGTGTGCCAGTTCACCGGATTGCACTATCTCACTCATCATCTCCATGGTTTCAGATGCAACCGTGAAGTTGAGATGATGGAGTTTGGCGGCGAAGCGAGCCACACGCAGCACACGCAGAGGATCTTCAACAAAAGCATCTGAGACGTGTCTTAGAACACGATCAGAGAGATCTTTTTGGCCATGGTAAGGATCGTAAAGCTCGCCTTTGTCATCTTGAGCGATGGCGTTTATCGTTAGATCGCGGCGCATCAGATCTTCTTCCAAGCTCACGTCCGGTGCAAAGTAACACTCGAAACCTGTGTAACCCGAACCTGACTTTCTTTCGGTGCGAGCCAGTGCGTGCTCTTCTTTCGTCTTTGGGTGTAAGAATACGGGGAAGTCTTTGCCCACTGCAGTAAAGCCAAGGTTTTCCATCTCTTGAGGGGTACTCCCTACCACGACCCAATCTCTATCATAACTGTCAATATTGAGCAGCTTATCGCGTACCGCTCCACCGACTAGATAGCGCTGTAGCCCATTGTCTTTTGGTAGGCTATCGTATATTTGCAACTTATCACCTCGAAATGTTTTATCACTGCTGGACTTTACTGCGAGCAATGGTACTTTCCATTAATCGTAATTATAGGGCAGCACATGTATAAGGAATATTTTGGCTTCGTTGAGATGCCATTTTCGATTGTACCAAATTCTCGCTATTTGTTTTTGAGTCAGCGTCATCAAGAAGCGATGCAGAACCTACAAGCTGGTTTAGGCGAGGGTGGGGGCTTTGCTATGCTTACTGGTGAAGTAGGTACAGGAAAAACAACGGTCGCCAAAGCGATGTTGTCATCACTCGATAATCAGACTCAAGCTGGCCTTATACTCAACCCTACGTTTTCCAATACGGATTTACTAGAAGCGATTTGTGATGAGTTTGAGGTGGAATACCCTGAACAAGCATCGCTCAAACAGCTCAGCCAAGCGATTCATTATTTTTTGTTGGATAGCCATGCAGAAGGTATTCAAACCTTATTGGTGATCGATGAGGCACAACACCTTGCTGCTGACGTATTGGAGCAGTTACGCCTTCTGACTAATTTGGAAACCGACAGCCGTAAGTTGTTAAAAGTGCTGTTGGTCGGCCAACCGGAATTACAACAGCACTTACAAACCACTCAATTACGTCAGCTAGCTCAGCGCATTACAGGTCGCTATCACCTACTGCCTCTTAATACTGAAGAAACTGGCAAGTACATCGCGTTTCGTTTGGAAACGGCGGGTGGCGAGCAGATGCTGTTTTCGAATCGTTCAATCAAGCTAATCGCCCAATATACTCATGGTATTCCAAGGCTCATTAACTTGGTGTGTGATAAAGCCCTGCAATTGGCTTTTCATGATGGTGAGCCATTACCGAACAATGAAACGGTTAACCGAGCGTGTCAGCAAGTTATGTCGTTTCAGGCCGATGTGTATCATGTCGAAAAGCCTCGATCTTTTCACGTAGTACCCAAGTTATTCCAATATGCTGGGATTGCTACATTAAGTGTCGGCCTCGCAATGGCGACCTTTAATTTTGCTCCAAGCTATATCAATTCATGGCAGTCGGCTGAGACTTTAAGTGAAATGAAAACAGAAGTGTCTGCACAGGCTCAGCGCTCTTTGGTGGCGAATGAACCTCAGTTGGTTGCTGAGCCAAAACCTTCCAAGTTTGCTTTGCCACAAGATATTCAACAGCACTTGATGCAGGGAACCAATCGTTCTCTCGCTATCAAGGACTTGTATACGCTCTGGGGGTATCAGTCTTCACTGCGTGATGGCTTGTGCTTAAGTGAGCCGCAAAGTGTCTTTGTGTGTGAGCAACAACAGTCAAATTTGGATACATTATTAGAGCTTGGCGTACCCGTGGTTCTTAATCTGGATATCGATCAAGAGCCAGTGTTTGCTGTGCTTTATGGTGCGTCTGAGGAGTCTGTCGAGCTCCTCGTTAACGAAAAGCTCTTGGTGATGCCTAAGCGTACCTTAAAGAAAATCTGGCAAGGTGATTATGTCGCGATTTGGAAACAGCCACTCAGAGAGACGCTCAAAGAGGGTTATCAAGGTGAGGCGATTGCACTACTTGATCTGCTATTGTCTGAAGTTTTGGGTGAAGACGTATCGGGCAGTGATGTATTTGATTATGAGTTAAAAATGAAAATTGAAGCGTTTCAAATGTGGCAAGGGATGTCAGTCGATGGCATTGCAGGAAAACGCACGCTGGCAAGATTACAAAGATTGGCTCAACTCGATTCGCCTAAGTTGATGTCACTCGATGGAGGCGCAAGTTAATGTCACGCATTATGCATGAGCTTAATCAGTCGTCTGCTAAGCAGCCGCCTCTTAACCAAGCGTCTCTTAAACAATCATCTTTTAATAGCCCCAGCTTCAAAGGCTACCAAAACCATCATGTGCCAAGTTCTGTTAAAGGGATTAGCAATAAACGAGGCTCATCGTTAGCCATGGGGCTACTGCTTATCTTGGTGCCTTCTTTGTTGGTGGGTGGTGTTCTGGCTTATCAATCGTATAACCAACAACAAAACTCGGCTAGCCAAGCTGCGTTGGTGATTCTGCCTGAATCAAAACCTCAATCAGGCCTTGAGTCTCAAATCGCTGGTGCTGATATAGCCAATGTGGAGGCTGTGTCAGTGGATGCAGAAGATGAAGTATTATTCGCCGTTCGCCCAGCGCCGGCAAGTCAACCTTTGAAAGCACTGCCACGCCAAGAGGTGTATGCGCAGATTAGCTCTGAAAGTACGAATGTCGCTGGTGGATCTATTGTGCCTGTGGCTAGTTCAGAGAGTAGTGCGCGAACATCAGAAGAGTCAGAGTTATCACTAGCTCAGCAAGAGGTTCAGCCAGGTGTAAGCAATGAGAATACGGCTCTGCAATCGGACAGTGATTTACTGCAAGGGCTAGACCTCAGTGAGTTACCCCCCGATTTGGCCTTAAAGCTTGAATCAATGATGGGTGAGCAACAAAGCGCACCTGAGCCAATGGACTCGCGTCCAGCAGGACAGGTAGGGTCTCAGGTCATTGAGTTGGAAACGCACACCAATAGCTTATCAGGGGTATTACCTAAGTTAGATCTACAAACTCACATGTACTCGAGTAGCGAAACCAAGCGCTGGGTCAAAGTGAATGGTCAAGAAGTGGCGCAAGGGGATTGGATTGGAAGAGACATTCAGTTACTCGAAATTAAGCCGCAATCAGTGATTATCGAGTTCAATCAACAGAAAATAGAAATCCCCGCTCTGTACGAGTGGAAAGGCTAAAAGCTAGAAGTCCAAAAGACTTAGAGAACAGACAAATAAAAAGGAGCACCGAGGTGCTCCTTTTTGATATTCGATACTGAATTTACTCTGTATAGCGCAAGATAAGCCAAACAGGAAAAGCGGTCAGCTTACGACCAGCCGTTTGGTGACTTTCTGCGACGAGGCATGATGTGCGGCAGGATAAGGCCAAGAAGTAGACCAATACCAGCAACACCACCACCGTACATGAAGTACTTCAGCAATAGATCATCTTTTTGTGTGTCTAGCTTAGCGCGTAGCTCACGGTTCTCTGTTTGAGAGCTCGTTAGCTGTTGGCTAATTTCGCTGTAGTTTTGCTCAAGTTCAGCAATTTGCTTGTTACGAGAGTCTAGAGAGCTCGCTAGGCCAGCTTTCTCGCTGTCTGCACTTTGGCGAGCATTTGCAAGCTTGCCTTTTACGTCAGTCAGTTCTTTCTCTAGCTTAGGCATACGCAGAGCCATGCTTTCTTGAGTGCTTACAAACTTACTTTCTACCCAGCCTTTACGGCCGCGGTTGTCTTGAACCTGGGTGTAACCCGTGCTCTTGTTAGTTTGCAGGTAAGTAATCTTTTCACCAGCATCAACACTACCGATGATACGGAATGTGTTGTTTGGGCCAGAATGCATATAAGTAAATAGTTTGTCAGCAATATAACGGTCTTGTGCAAAGGCAGCTGGAGCCGCAAGCATTGCGAGCAAAACTAAGCTAATCAGTTTTTTCACAGTAAATCCCTTAACGATTCAAATTGGGTAGGCGTATGAGTCAGCCTCAATGAGCAAATAATATTTAGTTTCTTTATGCGGTGCAACAAAGAAGGGAGGCAAAGCCTCCCTTTCTGTGCGTTTGAGTCAATAATGACATGGTATTTACATATCATTACCGAAGCTCACCGTTTTCTGACGCTAATATTTACTAACGCCAAGGCTATTACATAGTAAACATAGCCTGAATTGCGTAGAAGAACACAACAGCAAGTAGAGCACCTGCCGGTAGCGTTACAATCCACGAAGCAACGATGTTACGCACAACGCCTAGGTTGAGTGCTGCGATACCACGAGCAAAACCTACACCTAAAACCGCACCAACCAATGTTTGCGTGGTTGAAATCGGAAGGCCAGTACCAGAAGCAAGTACAACTGTACATGCTGTCGCTAGTTGAGCGGCAAAGCCACGGCTAGGTGTTAATTCTGTAATACCAGTACCCACAGTCGCCATTACTTTATGACCCATGGTAGCAAGACCAACAACGATACCAATACCACCTAGTGGAAGAATCCACCATGCGATAGTGCTCTTACCTGAGATTTCACCCATGTGCTCAACCGTTGATACAACAGCAGACAGTGGACCAATCGCGTTAGCTACGTCGTTTGAACCGTGTGCGAATGCCATTGCACAAGCTGTGATAACCATAAGTACGCTGAAGATACCTTCAACGCCAGCAAAGCCATGGTCTTCTTCACGGTTAGCAAATTTCTTTTGAATGTATAAGTAACCGCCAATCATGACTAGAGCAGAAACACCAGCTGCCCATAACCAGGCTTCAGTACCGGTTAGGTGAAGGCCAACGTGCTTAAGACCTTTCTTGATTGTTACAAGTGCAATGACCATGGTAGTAATGAACATGTACACAGGCACAAAACGCTTAGCGTTAAACAACGGATTTTCTGTATCGAATATCAGTCGTTGGGCACTGACAAAAATGAGATAGGCGAAGATGCCGGAAATCAACGGTGTGACAATCCAACTACCCACAATACCTTGAACGCTGTTCCAGTCTACAGCTTCTGTACCTACAGACACACAAGCGAAACCGATGATTGCACCGATGATTGAGTGAGTCGTTGATACTGGCCAGCCCATGTATGATGCTAGAAGCAACCATGTACCAGCAGCTAGTAGCGCCGACATCATGCCGTACACAAGTACGTCAGGTTGATGAGCGAATAGAGACGTTTCGATAACACCTTTACGGATCGTGTCTGTTACTTCGCCGCCCGCAAGATAAGCACCTGCGAATTCAAAGATCATTGCGATAATGATCGCTTGTTTAACGGTTAGAGCTTTAGAGCCTACTGAAGTGCCCATTGCATTCGCAACGTCATTTGCACCAATACCAATAGCCATCAAGAAACCGAAAGCTGCTGCAACAATAATCAGGACAGTGCCGTAGTTAGCAAGGATATCCATCGTAATACCTAGTTGTTTGATAACAAGCGGAACAAATTTAGACGCAAAAAACCGCTCAGCGAGAGGAATACTCAGCGCATAAGTGGTTTGGTTAAAAAATGCTCTTCGTTATATAGTTAGCGTATGATTTAAGATCGAGAAAGCATTACTTCAAGACGAGCGCCTACACGCTGTGCTTGATCTGCAATACCACCAACCCATTCAAGAATTTTGTATAAGAACATGATGTCAACTGGATTCATATCGTCTTCAATCGCCATTAATTGTTGGCGTAATTCGATCTGCATCGCGTCCGTGTCATCTTCAATTACATCTAACTGATGAATCATTTCAGCAACGAGTGTTACTTCACGGCCCTTAAAGCCAGTCTCAAGTAATTCGTCTAATTCATTGATTACGTTTTGTGCTTGGTTCGCTGCATCTAGACAACGTTTAACGTAAGCGATGAAGTTTTCTTGCATTGGAGCAGGAATGACAAGTTGACGACCATATACACGGCCAGCAATGTCTTTCGCTAGGTTTGCGAGTTTGTCTTGTTGAGTTAATAGCTCCAACATATCGGTGCGATCAACTGGCATAAACAAACCACGAGGAAGTTTAAGGCGAATTTCACGTTTTAGTACGTCAGCTTCTTTCTCAAGGTGAGAAATCTGAGCTCGAATTTCTGATGCTTTCTCCCAGTCACCTTTTGAAGAAACTTCAAAGAAATTAACTAGGTGAGAACAACATTCGTTCACGCATACTACGTGACGCTGCAAAGGTTTAATTGGGGACTTTGCAAATAACCCCATAATTGTATTTACTGGCATGGTCATCCAACCTAATAAATAATAACCTTAAAACAACATACACCATATTCATGGTGAAATGTTAAGCGATGGCTACAAAGTCGCGCATGTTAACCTAATCAATGTCTCATTAAAACTGTTTTAGATCATCATAAGGGCGATATTTCTGACTTGCTGAGTTTTCAAATTGGCAATATCCTGTCCCTATCTTCACAGAAAGGTATAACTATGGAAACCGAGATAGAACTGAAGTTTTTTGTTTCTCCTGATTTTTCAGAGACTTTACGCAATAAAATTGCTGAAACTAAAGTACTTCAGCACAGTTGTCGCGAGCTAGGTAACATCTACTTTGACACCCCTGACAACTGGCTACGTAAGCACGATATTGGCTTGCGTATTCGACGTTTTGATGACGTATTTGTACAAACCGTAAAGACCGCTGGTCGTGTGGTTGCTGGTCTGCATCAAAGGCCTGAATACAATGCAGAACACGATAGCAATGAACCTAAGCTAGCCCTACATCCAGAGGATATCTGGCCAGCGGGTAAAGACATCGAAACGTTGCAAGCTGAGCTGACTCCTCTGTTCTCTACCAACTTCACGCGTGAGCAGTGGTTGATTGGTATGCCAGATGGCAGCCAGGTTGAGGTTGCGTTCGACCAAGGCTTTGTTGAGTCAGGCGATCTGCAAGAACCGATTTGCGAAGTCGAACTGGAACTTAAATCGGGTCAAACGGATGCTCTATTTACATTGTCTCGTCAATTCTGCGAACAAGGTGGCATGCGCTTGGGGAATCTCAGCAAAGCTGCTAAGGGTTACCGCCTTGCTCAAGGTTATCAAGGAGATGAAGTCACTCCTTTGACCTTAGTTGATACTGACAAAAGTGATACTGTTGAATCGTGTTTCATTCAATCTTTAGAGCATGCTCTCGCTCATTGGCACTCTCACGAGCAGATTTTTACTGAGCGTCAATCGATTGAAGCGTTACATGAGATAAGCCATTCGCTAAGTTTTATTCGTCAAACCTTCACTATCTATGGTGACATTGTTCCAAGACGCGCGAGTGCTATTTTACGCCAAGAACTTAAGTGGCTTGAGCAAGAACTTGATTGGCTAAAAAGTTATGACCACTTCGAAGATTTGCTCGAAGATAAAGGCCACGTGCTGCGTAAGCTAGATGCACGTAAGTTCTTGGTCGCTGAGCTTAAAGAAATGCAAGAGCAACTGCCAGATCGTGAAGACCTGCTGACCTTATTGAGTTCTGCTCGATACACTGGGTTATTATTAGATCTGAGCCGTTGGATCTTGTCTCGTGGCTGGCAACCTTTCTTAGATGAAAAGGCACGTGAGCAAATGGCTCGTGGTATCGAATGGTTTTCCGTGCAGCAACTCGATCGCACATGGGCCGATTTGATGGAAGCTTTCCCGCCAGAGCGAGTGATGACTAGCCAAGCGTATATTGATCAGCAATACCGTTTGATGCGTAATCTGTATTCTGGCGTTGGTTTCGCGAGTTTGTATGATGACGATGAACGAAATAGCTTCCGCTTGCCATGGGCCGATATGGTGCAAGGCATTGATGACTTGCTGGCACTTAAAACGTTAGAGCCTTTGACTGAGAAATTGGAAGGCGATGAGAAGGTTCAGCTAGAGCGTTGGTTGGCTCGCCAAGAAGTGTCTATTCTGCATGCGATGGAACAGACACGCCAAATCAGTGTTGAGGTTGAGCCATACTGGCAAGACTAAACTCAATACCGGCATCAGTATAAGTATGAATTTGAAAATAGGGCTTCGGCCCTATTTTTTTGTTTGTTGCTCTAGCTTTTCTAGTCGCTCTAGTATTTTCTGTTGTTGCTCTATGATCTTTTCAAGATGCTTCTCTTTGTTTTCTGCTCGTTGATTCTCATGGTGAGTTGGGGAGGTGATCAGAGAAGTAATCAAGCCTGAAATCATACCGAAAACACCCACACCACAAATGATCACCAGAGAGGCGACTAATTTCCCTGAGTTCGTCACGGGGTAATGATCGCCATACCCTACGGTACTGATGGTAACGAAAGCCCACCACAAAGCATCTTGGCCAGTGGTAATGTTGGCATTGGGATCTTTGTGTTCTAACAGAAGTATTGTTCCAGCTCCTATGGTTAGGAGAATAACCAGCAGAAGAATAATCGAGGCGAGCGTGGTTTCTTTGCGATTACGAAAGAGCTCTCTGAAAACACGTTTACCCGAGCGGAGCACAAGAATGACACGCAGGATCTGAAAAATGCGAGCGAAACGAAGTGGTTCGATCATTGGGATGCTTGCTAAGAAATCGATCCAGTGTACTTTTAGATATTCTTTCTTGTTTTGTGATCTCAATAGATCAATCGTGAGCTGAAAAAGAAAAACACTACAGATTATAAAATCGAGGCCGATAAGAACTTGTTTTGATTCTTTATCAATCGGAACGAACAATAAGCCTGAGATCACAAATAACGCTAAGAAAGAGAGAATCAGTGACAATAAGCTCATCGGCTTGGTGGCGTCTTTGGTATTATTCAACATTCATACGAGGCTCAAAATAAATCGCGAACTTTGACTGACATAGCCACCTCGCGGATATAGAAGCCATCAATATATAAGAATTAATGGAGAACTGACAATGACTAAACTGTCATTCAAGCCGTGGGAAAGGATAATCTCTGACGTTCGTCTCGTTCCAAAAATGGTCATGCTGATGATATTCAGCACTATCTTGATCATTTCGAAGCAGCTTTGGGACGCAAGTACGTTTTACGATTCACTGCTTGCTGTCACCAACAATGCGCAAGTCGCACAACAGCATTACGAGACTTACCTCGTTCAAGTGGCTTGGCAAACAGCCTTGATGATCATTGTGTTTGTGGTTCTTCTATTAGCGGCGGCGCGCGTTATGCTTCGCCAGACCCAATACCTTAATGACGCCATTAAAACCATGGCTGACAAGAACCTATCAGTGCCGATTCAAATGGATTGTAAAGATGAATATGGCGATGTGGCACGCGAACTTGAAAAAACTCGCGTCCAACTGAACGACATGATCAAAACTCAAGTGGCTTCTTCAGACGAGTTATTTGCTCTGACAGAAGTGATGACCATTAGCATGTCAGAGACCAAAGATTCGGCTCAAGAAGAGTTCAACGAGATCGATCAGCTAGCGACAGCTATGAGTGAAATGACATCTACCGTGCAAACTGTCGCTGAACATGCGCAAAGTGCTTCTTCATTGACAGAGCAGGCATCAGGCCAAGCATTGACCGGTCAGAAGTTCGTTCAGGGTTCTGTTTCTAAGATGAGTGAGCTATCTTCAGATATCGCAGCATCTGCAGCAGCGGTAAACCAAGTAGAAGAACGCGTTGATTCGATTGGCAGCGTTGTGGGTACTATCCAAGGCATTTCAGAACAAACGAACCTGTTAGCACTGAACGCAGCGATTGAAGCGGCGCGTGCAGGTGAAGCGGGACGTGGTTTTGCGGTTGTTGCTGATGAGGTTCGTAACCTTGCGCAGCGTACTCAACAAGCGACAGTCGAGATTCAAGACATGATCAGTCACCTACAAAGCAGCGCTAATTCTGCCGTAGAGCTGATGGAGAAGAGTGTTGTAGAAGCGGCTGAAGGCGTTGAGCTGGTAACCAATGCTGGTTCAGAGTTGGATGGCATCGTAAGCCAAGTCAACCAAATCAATGATATGAACTTCCAAATCGCGACCGCTGCAGGCCAACAGAGCAGTGTTGCTGAAGAGATGAGTGTCAACCTAACGAATGTTCGTGAGCTTGTTGAAGCGTCTGTCGTGGTCGTTGGTGAACTGTTAGAGACTTCTCAGCTCATGGAAACCAACGCACAAGAACTGGACGGTAAGATTAAACAATTTAAGGTTTAATCATGGGGTCTTGGCCTTTACTCCTCAGAGGTACTTCTAGTATTCGATAGCTAGGAAAGGCCCGATTCGATAAGTTAACCGATAAAACGCCCACATTGCTAATGTGGGCGTTTTTTATTGGCGTAACTTTGGTATAACTTATCCTTAGATATTAAAACGGGTTCTCAAAGCTCGTTGTTAAACTTGCCTGTTAAAACTATTTACTAAAGAACAGAACCAATTGTTCGGCGCGCAGCTTACACAAGGAAGAAACATGCTATTGCCTTCTCAACTCATCACTCACTCCCAGTCCGCTTTTGAGCAATTATTAGAGCATCAAAGTGAAGTCATCAATACTTGGTCTGAGCCACTGACTGAAGATCTTAAACGTGTACTCGGTTTAAGCTGTTTTGTTGGAGATTGCCTACAGCGTGATACGGTTTTATGCGGTGACTTACCTGATATGTTGGCATGCGAAGAACGTGCTAAAGCGTACCGAGAACGACTGGCTGAATTACTTTCTGGTTGCACCGATGAAATGAGCGGTCAACGCGTGCTGCGTCAATTCCGTAATCGAGAAATGACCTACATTGCTTGGCGTGATTTTTTGGGTGCGTGGGAGCTAGAGCAGAGCTTAAGCCATCTATCGATGTTGGCAGAGGCGATGATCTTTGAGACCTATCAGTGGCAGTATGATATTTGCTGTAAAGAGTGGGGCACACCTTGTAATGATCAGGGTGAAGCGCAGCCGATGTTGATCATCGGTATGGGCAAGCTTGGTGGCGGTGAGCTTAATTTCTCGTCTGATATCGATCTGATTTTTACTTACCCTGAGAATGGTGAAACACAAGGTGCACGACGAAGTATCGCCAACGCCCAATTTTTCACGCGTTTAGGGCAACGGATTATCAAAGCGCTTGATCAGCAAACCTTTGATGGATTCTGTTATCGAGTAGACATGCGTCTGCGTCCATTCGGTGAGAGTGGTCCACTGGTCATGAGTTACGCTGCGCTAGAAGATTATTATCAAGAACAAGGCCGAGATTGGGAACGCTACGCGATGGTTAAGGCGCGAGTGATGGGTAGTGAAATGTACCCTGAATATCAAGAGCTTCGCCAGATGTTGCGCCCGTTTGTGTTTCGTCGTTATATCGATTTCAGTGCGATCCAATCTCTGCGTCGAATGAAGTCGATGATCAGCAGTGAAGTTCGCCGTCGTAGCCTCTCTAATAACATCAAGCTTGGTTCTGGTGGTATTCGTGAAGTTGAATTTATTGCGCAAGTTTTTCAATTGATTCGTGGCGGGCGCGAGCCTAGCCTGCGTGGTCGAGGGTTACTAGAAACGTTAAGTGCTATTGAGTCTCTCAATTTATTAGAGACCAAAGAAGTCGGTCATTTACGTGAGGCCTACCTGTTTTTACGTCGCCTTGAAAACCTATTGCAAGCGATGTCTGACAAGCAAACTCAAACCTTACCAGATGGTGAGTTCGAGCAACTGCAGCTCGCTGTCGCAATGCAATTTGCTGATTGGGATAGTTTGATTACGGCAACTCGTGTTCATATGGCGAATGTACATACTGTTTTCGAAGATCTGATTGGTGTCGATGAAGACGACGCCAATCCAATCGCGAGTCACTTTAGTGAACTGTGGGATATGGCCCATAAACAAGACGTGATTGAGCAGGTTCTTGAGCATGACATCGCGATTGCCAACCCGCTGGAAGCGGCGAAAACCATTATCCAATTTAAAGCGGATTTAGCGAAGAAAACCCTTGGCCCACGTGGACGGGAGGTTTTAAATCGCTTGATGCCTAAAGTGTTCCAAGCGTTGTACACCGCCAAGGATGCAGAGTTTGGTTTGTCTCGAGTGTTGCATCTTCTCCATAAAATAGTCACGCGTACCACTTACCTTGAGCTATTGGATGAACACCCAGCCGCGTTAACTCAGTTAGTTCGTTTATGTACTGCGAGCCCGATGATTTCGGAGCAGCTTGGCCGTTATCCTATTCTATTAGATGAACTTATTGACCCTCAGCAACTCTATAATCCAGTACCTTTAGAGTCTTACAAGACTGAGCTACGAGATTACCTAGCTCGTATTCCTGAAGATGATATGGAGCAGCAGATGGAAGGTCTGCGTCAGTTTAAGCAGACTTGTATCTTGAGGATTGCTGCCGCGGATATTGCAGGTGCTCTGCCTGTCATGAAGGTCAGTGATCACCTGACCTATTTAGCCGAAGCGATTGTTGAGGCGGGTATTAACCAAGCTTGGTTACAAGTATCGGCCAAGTTTGGTGAACCGACTCATGTAAAAGATCGTGAAGGTCGTGGTTTTGCGGTTGTCGGCTATGGCAAGGTCGGCGGTTGGGAGCTGGGGTATAACTCAGACCTTGATATTGTCTTCATGCACGACTGTCCGGTACACATCTATACTGATGGTAAGAAAGAGATTGATGGACGCCAGTTTTATCTAAGATTGGCACAGCGAATTATTCATATTTTCTCAACGAGAACCGCTTCCGGTATTTTGTATGAGGTCGATACTCGTCTGCGCCCTTCAGGTGCCTCTGGTCTGTTGGTTAGCCCTACAGATGCGTTTGACGAGTATCAGCACAATGACGCGTGGACTTGGGAGCACCAAGCTCTAACTCGCGCTCGCATGATTTACGGCGATGACTTATTGGCTTCGGCATTCAACAAAACTCGCCATGAGGTTCTGTGCTTGGCTCGTGATGAGGCAACACTCAAAAAGTCCGTTGTGGATATGCGTGAAAAAATGCGCGGTCATTTAGGCGGTAAAAAAGCCGATCGGTTCATGCTGAAACAAGATGCGGGCGGTATTACTGATATTGAGTTCTTGGCGCAATATTTAGTGCTGAGATACAGCAACGAAAAACCTAAGCTCACCCGTTGGTGTGACAATGTACGAATCTTTGAAAGCCTGTTGTCACAGGGGATTATGGACGAGCAGCAAGGCATGGCATTAACCAATGTCTATACGACGTTAAGAGATGAAATCCATCACCGTAATCTACTCAACCTTGATGCGGATGTGGCGATTGAGAAGTTTGAGATGGAAAGAGAACATGTTGTTCAAGCATGGAAGCAATGGATGGAAGCTTAACCAAGTCATAACGTAGTGACTGATGTGTCTATCTTGATAGGCTTTTACTCATTTATCTATAGTTTAGCCACTGTAATCAGTGTGCTAGACTCTAGCCAGATTCGATTTTTGGAGATCCATAATGAAACCAATTCTACCTGACTACAGCCAATCAGGCGTTCTTGTTGTCGGTGACGTAATGCTTGACCGTTACTGGTATGGCCCAACTGGCCGTATTTCACCAGAAGCACCTGTACCCGTTGTGAAAGTAGAAAATAACGAAGAGCGTCCTGGTGGTGCTGCCAACGTAGCAATGAATATTGCCTCTCTTGGTGGGCATGCTCATATCGTTGGTTTGACTGGAAAAGATGAGCCTGCTGAGGTGTTAAAAAACACCCTAGGTGCACTAAAAGTTAAATGTGATTTCGTTGAGTTGGACGATTACCCAACTATTACTAAATTGCGAGTGATGAGCCGAGGACAACAGCTAATCCGCCTTGATTTTGAAGACAAATTTGAGAACACGGATCCCGAGCTTGTTTTGTCTCGCATGGAGCAAGCGCTTCCTAATGTACGTTCGGTCATCCTATCTGATTACGCAAAAGGTGCCTTGGAGCATGTGCAGAGCTTCATTCAAAAAGCACGTGCGGCAAAGGTTCCTGTATTCATTGACCCGAAAGGCGCAGACTTTGAACGTTACCGTGGTGCGACTTTGCTTACGCCAAATATGGCTGAGTTCGAGCTGGTTGCGGGCAAAGTAAAATCTGAAGAAGAAATGATCGAAAAAGGACTCGCGTTAATCGAAGAGTTTGATTTCGAGGCTTTGTTGGTAACGCGCAGCGAACATGGTATGACTTTGCTTCGCAAAGGTTTGGAGCCATTCCACTTGCCGACTCAAGCGAAAGAAGTGTATGACGTGACAGGTGCGGGTGATACGGTTATCTCGGTACTCGCGGCTTCTGTTGCTGCTGGTAAGCCACTGGATGAAGCGTGTGCATTAGCGAACGCTGCTGCAGGTGTGGTAGTTGGCAAACTTGGTACATCGACGTTGTCTACGATTGAGTTAGCGGAAGCGATTCATGGTAGCCAAGACACTGACTACGGCGTGATCTCTGAAGCGGCACTGGTTGAAGCGGTGAAACGTGCTCGTGCGAAAGGCGAGAAAGTAGTTATGACTAATGGTTGCTTTGATATTCTGCATGCCGGCCATGTTTCTTACATGAACCACGCGGCTGAGTTGGGTGATCGTTTGATCGTTGCAGTGAATACTGATGAATCAGTCAAACGTTTGAAAGGTCCTGGTCGCCCTGTGAACCCAACTGATCGTCGTATGGCGGTATTGGCTGGCTTAGGCGCTGTTGATTGGGTGGTTCCGTTTTCTGAAGATACACCTCAACGTTTGATCTCTGAGGTTCTACCAAGCATTCTAGTGAAAGGTGGTGATTACAAACCTGAAGAGATTGCTGGTGGTGAAGAAGTGATTGCGGCTGGTGGTGAAGTGAAAGTACTTAACTTTGAAGATGGTTGCTCTACGACTGAAATCATTAAAGCGATTAAAGGTGGTCGAGGCTAACTCTTAGCCTTCTCGTTTTCTAGTCTCAAGGCTTAACCTTTGAGTTAGGTTGAGAATTTGCTTTCAATAGATAATAAAAATGCCGCTCAATGAGCGGCATTTTTGTGACGGTAACTGAGTAATTAAGAATTACTTACTTGCTACTTTTAGACCTGCGTTTACATCAACAATGTCTTGTTCGCTTAGTGTACCAACCGCTTGACGAAGCTGAAGTACACTTAGGATGTAGTTGTAACGAGCATCTGAAAGGTTTTTGTTCGCATCGTATAGACGACGAGTCGAATCTAGTACGTCAACGATAGTACGAGTACCTACATCAAAACCTGCTTCTGTTGCTTCTAGAGCAGACTGAGCAGAAACAACAGACTGTTCGTAAGCGCGTAGAGCGCCAATCGAAGCTGTGATGTTGTTGTTGAATGCACGAACGTCTTTTACAACGCTACGGTAAGTTGCTTCTAGATCTTCACTTGCAGCAACGTAGTTGTATTCTGCCTGTTTAGTCAAAGAAGTCGTGTTACCACCCGTGTAAAGAGGCACAACTAAGTTCAAACCTAGGTTTAGGTTGTCTTGGTCATAGTCTTGAGAGCTGTTTGACTGATCTGCAAGAGAGTAGCTACCATCTAACGTTAAGCTTGGCAGGTGACCAGAGCTTGCTAGAGAGATGTTATCTTTTGCTACGTCTTGAGAGATACGTGATGCTAGAAGGCTCAGGTTCTTTTGCTCTGCTTGCTCAACTAAAGCAGATGCAGATTCAGAAGATTTACTTGCTGAGAAGCGATCAGTGTCTAGGATGCTTAGGTTAGAGTGTTCTTGACCTGTGATCTCACGTAGACCTTCGTAGTTATTAATCAGAGTGTTCTCTGCTAAAACTTCGTCAGCTAAAACGCCATCGTACTGAGCTTGTGCATCATGTACATCGGTGATTGCTGAAAGACCGACTTCAAAACGTTGCTTTGTTTGTTCTAGTTGACGAGCAACTGCAGCTTTTTCAGCACGAACAAATTCTAGGTTGTCTTGAGCGCGAAGTACTTCAAAGTACGCTGTCGCAACACGTAGGATCAAGGCTTGTTGCTCTGCCGCGTATGCTGAATCTGCTTGACGAGCTGTTTTCTCTGCCGTGTCTAGCGTGATCCAAGAAGAACGTTGATAAAGCTCTTGAGTGAAGCCGATAGCTGCTCCCCAAGTGTTGTTATCAATACTTGAGCTACCAGTACCTGATGTATCTCGGTCACCACGGTTAATGTCGTAGTTCGCTGTTAGGTTAATTTGTGGTAGCAAATCACTACGGCTTGACGTTACTGCTTCAAAAGCGGCATCGCGCTGCGCTGCTGAACGAAGAAGTTGCGGATCGTTCTGTTTTGCTTGGTCGTAAACTTCAGCTAGCGTATCAGCAAAAGCTGACGAACTCAGGCTGCCAATTGCTGCACTGATAAATAGTGGAAGCAGTTTTTTCATTTGCCTATTCCTGCCTTTAGTAGAATTTTCTTTAAAAGAGTTTAACCCAGTTTGGTGGTAATTTACTCGAAACTTTGCACTTTTTTACAGTTAACTGTCCACTTGTGCAATATTTATTTTTTAAAACTTAACTTTAATTATAAATTTTATATAAAAAGTTGAACCTTATCCTTGGTAGTTAACTCGGACAATGAGTAAACTATAAAGATCACTTAGTGAGGTACCAAATGCAACAGTATGACAATCAACGACATGAGTTTACTCCGCAAGATGTGGAAATAGTCTCAAAAGAGACGCTGTTTCGTGGTTTTTTCAAAATGGTTAAGTACACATTTAAACATAGACTGTTTGAGGGCGGCTGGAGCCAACCAATAGAACGAGAGATGTTTGAGCGTGGACATGCTGCCGCTTTGCTACCTTATGATCCTGTGCGTGACGAAGTAGTGATCGTCGAGCAGATCCGGGTCGGTGCTCTAGAGCATGAGAACCCATGGCAATACGAAATTGTTGCTGGGATCATTGATACCGATGAATCACCACAAGATGTCGCTCGTCGTGAAGCAATGGAAGAAGCCGGAGTCGAAGTCGGATCTGTATTGCCGATTACTTCGTATTACCCTTCATCTGGCGGTTGCTCAGAAAAGCTCGATGTCTTTGTTGGCTGTGTTGATGCAACGACAGCCAAAGGGGTACACGGATTGGACTACGAAGGTGAAGACATTCGTGTGCAAGTGATGAGTCGTGAAGCGGCTTATCAGTTGGTAAAAGACGGTGTGTTTGAAAATGGCGCCACGATCATTGCGCTACAGTGGCTACAATTGAACTACCAAGAATTACAGTCAGAGTGGATAGATTAACGTCATGCCAAATATAGCAGTCAAAAAACCGTATCATGTTGATCTTGCTGAATTGATGCGAGTTTACGAGACTAACTATGCCAAACTTAACGCTCTGTTACCGGTTGGGCATGAGGTTGGTGACGTTCGCTGTTACCAAGCCGTTAATATGGTGTATCAATTGACAGTGAATGAGGTCACAAAATACACCACTTTAATAGATATATGTCAGAGTGACGCGATGCCAGTGTTTCCTTTGCCAAAAATGTCTGTCAGGCTATATCACGACGCTCGAGTTGCAGAAGTGTGCGCTAGCGGGGATTTTTCTCGAGTTAAAGCGAAATATGACTACCCCAACACTAAGCTTTTGCAAAAGGACGAGAAATTTCAATTGAATAAATTTCTTGGGGAATGGTTAACGTTTTGTTTAAAAACGGGTATCAGCCGAACCCCAATTACCTTTTAATTGAACCTATTTAACAACACTTTTAAAGTCTAAACAGTAACGTATCTGGATTTGTTATTTTGGAATTATCACACACTTCAAAATTTGATGAGAGCACTATTAAGCTTGTGCAGCTAACGGACACGCATTTATTTGCGCCGAGCAATGGCAGCTTATTAAGCATCAACACTCAAGATAGCTTTCGTGCTGTAGTCGATGGCATTGTTAGTCAGGGCTTTGACTATCAAGCGATTCTAGCTACCGGTGATATATCTCAAGATCACAGTGCTGAGTCGTACCAAAAATTTGAGTCAGGGATAAAGCCTTTGGAAAAGCCATGTTACTGGCTACCCGGGAACCATGACTTCAAGCCTAATATGGGCAGTGTTTTACCATCACCACAAATACAGTGTGTTGAGCATGTCTTGCTAGGCGATAACTGGCAGATGGTTATGCTGGACTCTCAAGTGGTGGGTGTACCTCACGGGCGCCTTAGTGATCAACAACTTGATCTACTAGAACAAAAGCTGACTGAATTCCCTGAACGTAACACCTTGGTTTTGCTGCACCACCACCCTTTACTGGTCGGTAGTGCGTGGCTTGATCAACATAACCTGAAAGATGCTGAGCAGTTTTGGGATGTGGTTCAACAGCACACCAATGTGAAAGCGGTACTTTGTGGTCACGTTCATCAAGATATGAATCGCAATCATCATGGTGTACAAGTCATGGCAACCCCATCGACTTGCGTTCAATTCAAACCAAACTCGAACGACTTTGCGGTTGATACTTTATCTCCAGGCTGGCGAGAGATTGAATTGCACCAAGATGGAACGGTAACTACGCAGGTTCGCCGTTTGCCTAATGGGCAGTTCTCGCCAGACTTTGATGCAGGTGGTTACTAATATGCCGGACTTTTATCAGCAAGCCGCTAAGCCATCGCTGCTTCTCTATATTCACGGTTTTAACAGTTCGTCACGTTCCCACAAAGCGAACGTAATGGCAGATTACTGTGCGAAGCATCGCGCGGATATTAAAGTTGTGACGCCTCAACTACCGAGCTTCCCTCAGCAAGCAGCTTTGCATTTACAGCAGCTGGTGGAGCAATATAAAGATCAATATCAGATCGCGTTAGTCGGTAGCTCGTTGGGTGGCTATCTTTCAACATGGCTAAATAGTCATTATGGTTTCAAGGCGGTGGTTGTAAATCCAGCCGTGAAGCCGTATGAGCTTCTTGCTGATTATTTAGGTGAGCAAGTAAACCCATACACAGATGAACGATATGTGCTGGAAACAAAGCATATCGATGAACTGAAGGCGTTAGAGGTTCCGGCTATCGCTAAGCCGAGCGACTTCTGGTTACTTCAGCAAACGGAAGACGAAGTTCTGGATTACCGACAAGCGGTAGAGAAGTACCAAGGTGCAACACAGACAGTAGAAGAGGGCGGGGATCATAGCTTTGTTGATTTTGAACGTTACCCACAACAAATCGTCACTTTTCTAAACCTCTAATCTGTTTCATCAACAGAGTGATTTTCTCTTGTTTGCCTGTTATTTCATCTATCAATGGTGAAATATCATAGTTTGATGTCTTAGTTTTTGAACTAGCTTGACATCATTACTCAGCTTCCAGACTATATTCCCCAATACTTCGCTCGTTCGCTCTACTATGAAGGTTCATAGTAATGATTCTGCTTTAGTGAAACTAGAGCCAGTGAACAGACGCAAACTTTTTGAGTAAACTCCGTATTATGACTGAACAATATAATGCAAAAGACCTCGAGGTACTTGAAGGTCTCGATCCCGTGCGACACCGCCCGGGAATGTATACAGAGACAGAAAGACCAAACCACCTTGCCCAAGAAGTCATTGATAACTCGGTCGATGAAGCACTAGCGGGACACGCTAAAAAAATAAAAGTTGTGCTTCATGCTGACCAATCGTTAGAAGTTACCGATGATGGCCGTGGTATGCCGGTTGATATCCACCCGGAAAAAGGCATCTCGGGTGTTGAGCTGATTTTAACTAAGCTCCACTCAGGCGGTAAATTTTCAAACAACAACTATAAGTTTTCAGGTGGTTTGCACGGGGTAGGTATCTCGGTGGTAAACGCGCTGTCAAAACGTGTTGAAGTAACGGTTCGCCGTGACGGTCAGGTACATGAAATCGCCCTTGAGGGTGGTCATGCCGTAACCGACCTTACTGTTACGGGCACTTGTGGTCACCGCAATACCGGTACTACCGTGCATTTCTGGCCAGATCCAAAATACTTCGATAGCTCTAAGTTCTCTGTTTTACGCCTTATTAATAACCTGCGAGCTAAAGCCGTAC
The DNA here is from genome assembly GCF_014164465.1 of Vibrio sp. SG41-7. Classification (NCBI taxonomy): domain Bacteria; kingdom Pseudomonadati; phylum Pseudomonadota; class Gammaproteobacteria; order Vibrionales; family Vibrionaceae; genus Vibrio; species Vibrio sp. SG41-7. The sequence continues at coordinate 41,856 of NZ_JACJFF010000002.1, forward strand.
TTTGCCCGGGTTTAGAAATCACCTTTATCGACAAGGTTGGCGGTGAAGAACATAAATGGTTCTATGAAGACGGCCTAAAAGACTACCTTGCCGAAGGCGTGAAAGGTTACACCTTACTGCCTGAAGAACCTTATGTTGGCGAATTCGTTGCTGAAACGGAAATGGCGAACTGGGCGATCATTTGGCAGCCAGAAGGCGGTGATATGATCACCGAAAGTTATGTGAACTTAGTACCAACTAAGCAAGGTGGTACACACGTAAACGGTCTTCGACAGGGTCTGCTTGATGCAATGCGTGAGTTCTGTGAGTTCCGTAATCTTCTCCCTCGTGGCGTTAAGTTGACGGGTGATGACATTTTTGACCGTTGTTCTTACGTTCTATCTGTGAAGATGCAAGATCCACAATTTGCGGGTCAAACAAAAGAGCGCTTATCTTCTCGTCAAACTGCTGCGTTTGTGTCTGGTGTAGTGAAGGATGCTTTCAGCTTGTGGCTGAATGAAAAGCCTCAGCTAGCAGAATTACTTGCAGAAGCTTGTATTGCTAACGCACATCGTCGTATGCGCGCAAGCAAAAAGGTTGTACGTAAAAAGATTGCTTCTGGACCTGCACTGCCGGGTAAGCTAACCGACTGCTCGGTTCAAGATTTAAGCCGTACCGAAATCTTCTTCGTGGAAGGGGATTCGGCGGGTGGTTCTGCTAAACAAGCACGTGATCGTGAGTTCCAAGCGGTTATGCCACTTCGCGGTAAGATCCTAAATACGTGGGAAGTGTCAGCAGACCAAGTATTGGCTTCACAAGAAGTACATGATATTTCAGTTGCTCTGGGCATCGACCCAGATAACGATGATTTGTCAGGCCTGCGTTACGGTAAGATCTGTATCCTTGCCGATGCGGACTCGGATGGTCTTCATATCGCGACACTGCTATGTGCACTATTTACTCGCCATTTCCATGCATTGGTTGAAGCGGGTCATATCTATGTGGCAATGCCTCCTCTGTATCGTATCGATTGCGGTAAAGAAGTGTTCTACGCACTCGATGACGCAGAGAAAGATGGTGTACTTGAGCGACTATCGCAGAAAAAAGCCAAGATCAACGTGCAACGATTCAAAGGTCTGGGTGAAATGAACCCACTTCAGTTACGTGAAACCACGATGGATCCAAATACTCGTCGTCTTGTCCAATTAACGATTGATGACAACGACGCGACCAACGAGATGATGGACATGCTGCTTGGTAAGAAACGTGCAGATGATCGCCGTACATGGCTACAGACTAACGGTGATATGGCCGAGGTATAATGGATGTCTAACGAAATTACATATGATGGCGTTGAACAGTTGCCAATGCGCAAGTTCACCGAAGATGCCTACTTAAATTACTCAATGTACGTGATCATGGATCGTGCATTGCCGTATATCGGTGATGGCTTGAAGCCAGTACAGCGTCGTATTATCTATGCGATGTCTGAGCTAGGCCTATCCGCTGCATCAAAATATAAAAAATCAGCTCGTACGGTTGGTGACGTGTTAGGTAAGTATCACCCACACGGTGACTCTGCTTGTTACGAAGCGATGGTACTGATGGCGCAACCCTTCTCTTACCGCTACCCATTGGTGGATGGTCAAGGTAACTGGGGTGCTCCGGATGACCCGAAGTCGTTCGCTGCGATGCGTTATACCGAAGCAAAACTGTCGAAGTTTGCGGAAGTCCTGCTTGGTGAATTAGGTCAGGGAACCGTTGATTGGCAACCCAACTTTGATGGCACAATGAAAGAGCCTCAGATGTTGCCAGCACGCCTTCCTCATATCTTGCTTAACGGCATCACAGGTATTGCGGTTGGTATGGCGACCGACATCCCGCCTCACAATGTACGTGAAGTGGCGAACGCGGCGATTCATTTGATTGATACGCCGAAAGCTGAACTTCCAGATGTGATGGGTTTCATTCAAGGCCCAGATTATCCGACAGAAGCTGAAATTATTTCGCCGAAGTCGGACATCGAAAAGATCTACCGTACAGGCCGTGGCAGCATCAAGATGCGCGCGGTATGGCACAAGGAAGGCTCTGATATCGTTATCACGTCTTTACCTCATCAAGTGTCAGGTGCGAAGTTACTTGAGCAAATCGCTAACCAGATGCGAGCTAAGAAGCTCCCTATGGTTGACGACTTGCGTGATGAATCAGATCACGAGAACCCAACGCGTATTGTCGTGGTTCCTCGTTCAAATCGTATCGACTGTGACCAACTGATGAGTCACTTATTCGCGTCGACGGATTTAGAGAAAAACTTCCGCGTTAACTTGAACATGATTGGTTTAGATAACCGTCCTCAAGTTAAAGGCTTAGTTCAAATCCTGAAAGAGTGGATTGAGTTCCGTCGTACGACCGTTCGTCGTCGTTTGCAGTACCGTTTAGATAAAGTACTGGCACGTTTGCACATCTTAGAAGGCTTACTTGCCGCTTATCTAAATATTGATGAAGTGATTGAAATCATTAGAACAGAAGACGAACCATGTCCTGTTTTGATGAACCGTTTCAACATTTCTGAAATTCAAGCCAATGCGATACTCGATATTAAACTTCGTAACTTAGCTAAGTTAGAAGAATTTAAAATTCGAGCTGAGCAAGAAGAGCTTGAAGCTGAACGTGAAAAGCTTGAAAAGCTACTCGGTTCAGAGCGTCGCTTGAATACGCTGATCAAAAAAGAAATCCAAGCAGATGCAGATAAATACGGCGATGATCGTCGCTCACCGTTGATTGAACGTGCTGAAGCAAAAGCGTTGACTGAGCGTGATTTAGTTCCAAGTGAGCCAATTACTGTCGTGCTTTCTGAGAAAGGTTGGATTCGTCATGCTAAAGGGCATGAAGTTGACGCTGAAGGTTTGAACTACAAATCAGGTGATAAATTCTTAGCAAGCACTAAGGGTAAGAGTAACCAACAAGCGGTGTTCCTCGGCAGTGATGGCCGAAGCTATTCCCTTGAATCTCACTCACTGCCATCGGCGCGAAGCCAAGGTGAGCCAATTACAGGCCGCTTGAATGTCAGCCCTGGTACTTCTATTCGCCAAGTGGTGATGGGAGAGAATGAACAGCTATGGTTAGTCGGTTCTGATGCGGGTTATGGTTTTGTTTGTAAAGGTAGCGATCTGCTGTCTAAGAACAAGAGCGGTAAAGCGTTGGTTAACTTGCCACAAGCTTCTGAAGTGATGTTGCCAAGCCCGATTGCTGACTTGGACTCTAACCAGATTCTGGCGATTACTAACCAAGGTCGTATGTTGTTGTTCCCGATTAAAGACCTACCTCAGTTGAGCAAAGGTAAGGGTAACAAGATCATCAACATTCCTTCTGCGAAAGCAAAAGAGCGTGAAGAGTTTGTCTCGCATCTAATGGCTATCCCAGAGAATGCGACGCTGACAATCTATGCGGGTAAACGCAAACTTGGCTTGAAACCTGCGGATCTTGAAAATTTCCGTGGTGAACGTGGTCGTCGTGGTGGTTTACTACCTAGAGGACTACAACGAGTGACGCGCATTGATATCGATGAACCTAGCGACGCTTAGTTATGACACTCTTAGCTATGACACTTAGCTATGACGCTTAGTTATATAGTCAGTTTTCATTGAGTTTATAATTAGCTTTGATTGATAAAAGAAAACCCAGCTTAAGAGCTGGGTTTTTTGTGTCTGGAAGTTTAACAGTGTGGGGTCGCTAACTTCATGTGAGCAATCAACATTCGTATATAGGCTATAGGCGTGTATCTTCAGCGATAGTCACCTTGAGGGTCTTGTTTTCACCTTTGCGTAATACACCAACATCAATGACAGTACCTGGGCGCAGGTCAGTAACAATGTCCATTACGCTCTGTCGTCCGCTAATCTGGGTATTATTGATGCTGACAATAATATCTTGTGCTTCAAAGCCTGCATCAGCCGCAGGACCGTTCGGGTCTATCCCTAGTACCACAATACCGCCGATATTCTTATTGCCGAGTAAGCGTGACGTCACCGAGTTGATGTCTTGTCCGTCTATGCCAATATAACCACGAATCACACGACCATCAGCGATGATTTTTTGCATGATTTTATTCGCTAGTGGGTAGGGGATAGCAAATGAAATCCCGTAGGTTTCCATGTCGGTAGCTTGTTGGAAAGACGCGGTATTGATACCGACTAACTCACCTTGTGAATTGACAAGTGCACCACCGGAGTTACCTTCATTGATTGCCGCATCGGTCTGGATAAAGGCTTGATGACCATCTGCACTGATTGAAGAGCGACCGGTTGCCGAGATAATACCAAAGGTTGTGGTTTGACCTAGGTTATACGGGTTACCGATAGCGAGAACCACATCTCCGACATTTGCAGTGTAATCTTGGTTCAGTGGAATCACTGGTAAGTTGTCACCGCTGACTCTGAGTATCGCGATATCGGTGCGCTTGTCTGAACCGACAAGCTGTGCGGCGGCTACTCGTCCGTCTTGAAGTGCCACAACTATTTGGTCGGCTTGAGCAACAACGTGAAAGTTGGTAATGATGTAGCCTTTTTCGCTAACAATGACTCCTGAACCCAAACCTTGAGTCAGTAGCTTATTGCGATCGCTTTCTGCGTATTTACGACTATAAATATTGACCACAGCGGGTGCAGCACGTCGCACCGCTTGGTTAAATGAGATCTGAAGAGAGCCAATATTATCGACTTGAGGACTAGTGACATCTGAAACTATAGCTGGCCTTAAGCTCGGAAATGCGAGAAGAATAAGTGCCGCTGAAACGAGTCCAAGGGAAATAGAACGAAATAGAAAGGACAGCATGTTTCCCTCTTCAACAAGTAAGGTATGGAGCATCCGTCAATGGATGACTGACTTGATTACGAGTGAAGCATAGCATTTTGATTGATCTAAAGAAAAGGGAGACTGAGTAAGTTTAAAGCAAACTTACTAAGCCTCCCTGTAATTGCGCTGACGTATGACTATCGAATAACTAGATAGATAGTCCTGTCGCCTCTTTGGATATTAAGCGCCAACACGCCAGGTTGTTTTTCAAGAATCTTTCTAAATTCAGCAAGGTTCTTAACGGGTTGGCGGTTTACCCCGATGATGATGTCATCTTTAAGAAGTTGATAGGCTTCTGCTGGCGAACCTTGAGCGACACTTGATACCTTGACGCCTGTCGTTGAGTCGCTGTCGGTTGTGTTGGTGAGCTCTGCACCGGCAAGTCCTTCATGGAGTTTTTCAGCTTGTGTCTTACTATTGGTGGATTCACCCAGAGTCACATCAAAGGTCATATTCTTTCCGTCACGAACGACACCAAGTTCGATCTGTTTACCTGCGCCGAGGGTTGCGACTTTGGCTCTTAACTCGCTAAAAGTATCAATACGCTTACCATTAATAGAGACAATAACATCGCCCGCTTTCAGTCCGGCTTTGTCCGCAGCACTGTCGGGTACAATTTGGCTGACAAAGGCACCTTTGCTGGATTCATAACCAAGCGCTTCCGCCAATTCAGAGGTGACCTCTCCGCCTTGAACACCCAGCATACCGCGTTTTACTTCACCGAAATCGAGAATTTGTTCTGTCAGGTTTTTCATCATATTGGATGGGATTGCAAAGCCGATACCGACATTGCCTCCGTTAGGGCCAAGGATAGCCGTGTTGATACCAATCAGCTCACCGTTGAGATTCACTAACGCACCTCCAGAGTTACCACTGTTGATAGCGGCATCGGTTTGAATGAAGTTTTCAAAGTTCTCTAGATTTAGGCCGCTACGACCGAGTGCAGAAACGATCCCGGATGTCACGGTTTGACCGAGTCCAAATGGGTTGCCGATAGCGACACTGAAATCACCGACTCTTAACTTGTCGGAGTCTGCAACTTTTATCTGGGTAAGGTTCTTGGCTGTTTCGAGTTTTAATAGCGCGATATCCGACATCTGGTCGCCGCCGATCAGCTCGGCATCGTACTCTCGACCATCATGAAGTTTTACTTTGATATCGTCGGCACCATTGATGACATGGTAATTGGTGACAATATGGCCTTTCTTGGCATCAATGATCACACCAGAACCTAGCCCGCGGAATGGGCGTTCTCGTGTCTGTTCTGGACCAAAAAAGAATTGAAATTGTTCAGGGATTTGCTGACGTTGTACCTGTTTGCCTTCTACGGCAATACTAACCACAGCGGGGGTCACTTGTTCAAGCATAGGTGCAAGGCTTGGTAATTGTTCATTACCCACACTTAATGGCAGTGCGGCCGTTGCTTGAATGGGGGTGATGATTGAACTTAAGCTTAAAGTCAGTACCGATAAAGCAAGCAAAGGTTTTTTCATCATAAACTCCTCTCTAGTTAAGGTCTTGCCTCTCTCATATTTATGAAAAATATGAGAGGTTTCAAATGACCTGAGTGAAAGTTATGACTCAAAAACCTTTGTAAAGTTCACAGAAGTGTTAAATGTTTACGATGCTTTTGCTGTAACGACATCGGGAGCATCCATGATTTCTTTCTTCTGCTCTGTAAATAAACCGGTTGCGCCATTAGCGTAATCTTTCGGTTGTTCTTCAAGTGTCGCCTCTTTAACTGAAGGCTTGTCTTGTGGTTTATCCGAATGGGCTGCGGCTGTTTTCACAAATGGATTATCTTGCTCTGGCAGATTAGGGATCAGCTCTGAGCTTGTTTTTTCCATGTGTTGGTACAGTTTTGTGTAGTCCTTACCTAAGGTGTCCAACATTTCTGCTGATTTCGCAAAGTGGTCAGCTAGCTCTTGTCGCTGCTGTTCAAGGGCAAACTTTGCGCTATCTAATTCTTTCTGTACGTTCTTTTGTTTTTTGTATTCAGGTGTCATGAGACGAGAAATAGCGACCCCTAAAATAACTCCGACTAGTAAACCGGCAACGGCATACATCCAAGGCATAACAGCTCCTTATTATTGTTTTTTAACATGTTTGTTACTGCTTAGTTACACGTGATACGGCTCCATGGTACTATGAGAAAGCCGCAGTATAAAGAGAAATGCGTGTGCGCTAGTTAGCAGTTTGATGCTGCATTATTCACCGCATAGCGACATATCTCGTACTGTTTGGGCTCATTTTTATTTGCTGTCTGATATTGCTTTCATTGTGGAAATGTCGTCATGAATCCCATTAAAAAATACGAACAAGATATAAAAGAACATGGATTTCAAAGAGATCCAGCACAAGAGCAAGCCGTTAAATCTTTAGATGAACTCTTTCATCAATTCCAAGATTACATGAATACGCCTATTCCTCAACTGACTCGATTCCAGAAATTAATGGGCAAAAAGCCAGAACTGCCAGAGCCACCAAAAGGCCTCTATTTTTGGGGTGGCGTCGGGCGCGGTAAAACGTACTTAATGGATACGTTCTACGATGCCTTACCGACCACAAAAAAAATGCGTGTTCACTTTCACCGCTTTATGTATCGAGTCCATGATGAGCTAAGGGCGCTAGGTAATGTTAGCGACCCGTTGCCTTTAGTCGCAGATAAGTTGAAAGAAGAAGCGGATATTATCTGTTTTGATGAATTCTTTGTTTCAGACATCACGGATGCCATGATCTTAGGAACTTTGTTCCAAGAGTTATTCGCTCGAAACGTTATCTTAGTTGCAACCTCTAATATTCCACCTGCGGATTTGTATCGTAACGGGTTGCAGCGAGCGCGTTTCTTACCCGCTATTAAGCTTATTCAAGGCAATTGTCATATTCTTAATGTCGATAGCGGAATCGATTATCGTCTTCGTACGTTAGAGCAGGCTGAGATCTATCATTACCCGCTGGATAGCCAAGCGAACATCAACCTCGAAACATATTACGCGCAGCTCGTTGGTGAAGATAAAGAGAAACTCAAACAGATTGAGGTCAATCACCGTCAACTGGATGTAGTCGAAGCAAGCGATGGTGTACTACATGGCACGTTTGCTCAGCTTTGTCAGTCGGCTCGCAGCCAGAATGACTATATTGAGCTGTCTAGGGTTTATCACACGGTTCTGCTGGCTGATGTGTTGCAAATGGGTGCGACTTCAGATGACGCAGCAAGACGCTTCATTGCGTTAGTTGATGAGTTCTATGAGCGTAACGTGAAATTGATTATTTCAGCGGAAGTGGAGCTAGAAAAGCTATATACCCATGGTCAGTTAGAATTTGAGTTTAAACGTTGTCAGTCGCGTTTAATCGAAATGCAGAGCCATGAATATTTGGCAAAAGAACACTTAAGTTAGCTTTGATTATCTCGAATAAGAAAGAGAATTAAAAAAATCGTGATTTTGTTCAAAAAGAGGTGATTTTTTCTTCGCTCTTCTCTAGAATCCTGCGACCGACCGTTACGGCGGGCCTCTAGCGATGAGTAAAATCACGTTATGCCAAGAGTTTTCCAACACTCGAAGGGGTGATGATGGTAACTCTTAGACAGTGGGAATACGCGAGTATTCCTTAAGTGTAAATTTTTTAAATAGGTAATTATTAGCATGAAAACTTTCGTTGCTAAACCAGAAACTGTAAAACGCGACTGGTATGTTGTAGACGCTGAAGGCAAAACTCTTGGCCGTCTAGCAAGTGAAATCGCTTCTCGCCTACGCGGCAAGCACAAAGCAGAATACACTCCTCACGTAGACACTGGTGATTACATCATCGTTGTTAACGCTGAGAAAGTAGCTGTGACTGGTAACAAAGCTAAGGGTAAGGTTTACTACCGTCACTCTGAGTTCCCAGGTGGTCTTAAGACTATCACTTTTGAAAAGCTAATTGCTAAGAAACCAGAAATGGTTCTTGAACTAGCAGTTAAAGGTATGCTTCCACGTGGTCCTCTAGGCCGCGCGATGTACCGTAAGCTTAAAGTATACGCTGGTACTGAGCACAACCATGTTGCTCAACAACCACAAGTACTAGACATCTAATTGGGGATTAAGACAATGGCAGAGAATCAATACTACGGCACTGGTCGTCGCAAAAGCTCAGCAGCTCGTGTTTTCATCAAACCAGGCTCTGGTGAGATCGTAATCAACAAGCGTAGCCTTGATGTTTACTTCGGTCGTCCAACTTCTCGTATGGTTGTTAAACAACCTCTTGAGCTAGTTGAACTAACTGAGAAACTTGACCTTTACATCACTGTTTCTGGTGGTGGTATTTCAGGTCAAGCTGGCGCAATCCGCCACGGTATCACTCGTGCTCTTATGGAATACGATGAAACTCTACGTCCTGCTCTACGTGCAGCTGGCTATGTTACGCGTGACGCTCGTTGCGTTGAACGTAAGAAAGTTGGTCTACGTAAAGCACGTCGTAAACCTCAATTCTCTAAGCGTTAATTTTTCCTTACCGAAAAATACACGCGACCAGTTTTATTACTGGAATTGTGGTTCAAAGCTCGGCTATATGCCGGGCTTTTTGTCTTTCTGGCCCCCGCTAAACGCTTCCCCCTCCTCGTTTTATTCCTAAATTCTTATATTTTGAAAGCTTTTGTAACCCAATGTGCGCTTTGCCTCATGATTGTTACAAAAAGGTAGCTTTATCTTGTCAAAAAGTAGGGTTTTATTTATCATTTGCCGTCAATAAATAGAACTAAATACATATTTTGTTAGCCATGCTCTTTAATCGGAATTATTTCAATCCATAAGGAGCAAATGGGAGAATGTTTGGATGAGCAACGCGCCTTTAAATAACGGTCGCAGGCGTTTCTTAACCGCAACAACAGCCGTTGTTGGTGGTTTGGGAGCAGCTGCTGTAGCCGTGCCTTTTATTAAATCATGGAACCCGAGTGCCAAAGCGAAAGCTGCGGGCGCGCCGGTGGAAGTGGAAGTCAGTAAGTTAGAACCGGGACAAATGGTTCGTGTCGAGTGGCAAGGTAAACCTGTATGGGTTGTACGCCGTGCTGAGTCGGTACTAGAGAACCTAAAAGCGATCGGTGGTCAACTTCGTGACCCTCAATCTGAAACTGAACAACAACCAGACTACGCACAGAACGAGTTTCGTTCTATTAAGCCGGAGTTCTTCATTGCTGTTGGTTTCTGTACGCACTTAGGTTGTTCTCCAACTTACCTGCCAGATTCTTTTGCAGAACAAGTTCAGGGCGTTAAGTCTGGTTTCTTCTGTCCTTGTCATGGTTCAAAGTTTGATATGGCAGGTCGAGTATTCCAAGGCGTACCAGCCCCATTGAACCTTGTAGTGCCAAAGCATATGTATTTGAGTGACACTAAGATCATGATCGGTGTGGACGAGGGAGACGCATAATGCAAGGATTGCTTGATTGGGTAGAAAAACGTCTACCCGCAATGAATGCTTATAAAAAGCATTTATCTGAATACCCAATGCCTAAGAACTTTAACTTTTGGTACCTTTTCGGTTCTTTGGCAATGTTGGTACTGGTTAACCAAATCCTTACAGGTATTTGGCTAACAATGAACTACGTTCCGTCTGGTGATGGCGCGTTTGCATCTGTTGAATACATCATGCGTGATGTGGAATACGGCTGGTTACTGCGTTACATGCACTCGACAGGTGCTTCGGCATTCTTCGTGGTTATCTACCTGCATATGTTCCGTGGTCTAATCTACGGTTCTTACCAAAAGCCTCGTGAGCTACTTTGGCTCTTCGGTATGCTGATCTTCTTAGTGCTTATGGCTGAGGCTTTCATGGGTTACTTACTACCATGGGGGCAAATGTCTTACTGGGGTGCTCAGGTAATCATTTCTCTGTTTGGTGCGATTCCTGTTATTGGTGATGACCTAACGCTTTGGATCCGTGGTGATTACATCATCTCTGGTGCAACGCTGAACCGATTCTTCGCTCTGCACGTTATCGCTCTACCAATCGTACTTCTGCTGCTTATCGTACTTCACGTACTAGCACTGCACGAAGTGGGTTCGAACAACCCAGACGGTATCGAGACTAAGCTTCCTAAAGGCACAATGGGCGACGACTACAAAACTCAGTTCCCATTCCATAAGGATTACACTAAGAAATACGACATCATTGACTCTGTTCCTTTCCACCCATACGGGACGGTGAAAGATATGGTCGGTGTTGCTGGTTTCCTATTCTTGTTCTGTTACGTGCTGTTCTTTAACCCAGAGATGGGTGGATACTTCCTTGAGCCGCCTAACTTCGAAGCTGCTAACCCACTGAAAACACCTGAGCATATTGCTCCAGTTTGGTACTTCACGCCGTTCTACGCTGTACTTCGTGCTGTTCCTGATAAGCTGATCGGTGTAGTTGCAATGGGTGCATCTATTGTTGTGCTATTCCTACTGCCATGGTTCGACCGTTGTAAAGTGCGTTCTTACCGTTACCGTAGCAAACTGCATTTGATTAACATCATCCAATTCACAATAAGCTTTATTGCGCTTGGTGTACTTGGTGCGCTTCCAGCAACGCCAACGTATACGCTACTGGCTCAGATCTTTAGCTTAGGTTATTTCATGTTCTTCGTTCTACTGTGGTTCTACAGTAAAAATGAAGCGACGAAACCATTACCAGAAAGGGTGACATTCAAATGAAAAAGTGGATTGTAATTTTATTTGCTATGTTGCCGTCACTGGCGATGGCAGCGGGTGCAGGCGTACCATTAGACAAAGCAAACAATGATTTAACAGATAAAGCCTCATTGCAAAATGGCGCTAAGATGTTCATGAACTACTGTTTTGCTTGTCATTCAACGCAGTACCAGCGTTATGAACGTGTTGCGAATGATTTAGAGATCCCTGTAGATCTAATGAAGGAAAACCTGATTTTCGACCCTGAAGCGAAAATCGGTAGCTTGATGGTTAATGCTATGCCCTCTGATCAAGCGGCAAGTTGGTTTGGTGCTCCGCCACCAGATCTAACTTTGGTTGCTCGTGTTCGTGGCGCAGATTGGCTATACACGTACCTTCGTACCTTCTATGAAGACCCATCTCGTCCGTTTGGCGTGAACAACATTGTTTTCCCAAGTGTTGGTATGCCGCACGTTCTTGAAGAGCTGCAAGGTATTCCAACACCAATCTACGATACTCATATGGTAGATGGCGAGGAAGTGACAACTGTTGTTGGTACTGAAACTGACGGTTCTGGCGAATTAAGTGCTGGTGAATACGACGAAGCAGTTCGTGACCTTGTTAACTTTTTGGTTTACTCGGGCGACCCAGTTCAACTTGAGCGTCATGCAATGGGTTGGTGGGTAATGGCCTTCTTAGTAATCTTCACTATCATCGTGATTTTGCTGAAGAAAGAGTATTGGCGTGATGTGCACTAATTGTGCTATAATACCGTGCTAATTCCCAAATTATGTTAATGTTCAATGGAGGCTTTAGGCCTCCATTGTTTTTATTTAAAGTGTACTGGAGGGCTCCATGGCTGTAGCTGCCAATAAACGTTCTGTAATGACTCTTTTCTCAAGTGCTTCTGATATGTATAGCCATCAGGTGCGCATTGTTCTTGCTGAAAAAGGCGTAAGTGTTGAAGTTGAGTTGGTTGATGAAAAAAATCTACCAGCAGAGCTTGTTGAACTGAACCCGTACAAATCAGTACCTACTCTTATTGATCGTGAGCTTGCTTTATATGACTCAAAGATCATTATGGAGTACTTAGATGAGCGTTTCCCTCATCCACCGTTGATGCCTGTATACCCGGTTGCTCGTGGTAATAGTCGTCTAATGATGTACCGCATTGAGCGTAACTGGTATTCAGTTGCAGAGAAGATCGTTAAAGGCAACGCTGAAGAATCTGAAGCAGCTCGCGTTAAACTGCGCAACGACCTACTGACTCTTGCTCCTATCTTCGCTGAGTATGAATACTTCATGAGCGAAGAGTTTAGCCTAATTGATTGTTACCTAGCTCCTCTACTATGGCGTTTACCTGAGCTTGGTATCGAATTAATTGGCCCTGGTTCTAAAGAGCTTAAGATTTACATGAACCGCGTATTCGAACGTGATTCATTCCTAGCTTCTCTAACTGAAGCTGAGCGTGAGATGCGACTCGTTCGCTAAGCGTTTATGGATATTTCAAATATGACTCCACGCCGACCATATATGCTTCGTGCATTTTATGAATGGCTGGTTGATAACGAATTAACTCCACACCTTGTTGTTGAAGCAACATTACCGGGTGTAAGAGTTCCAGAAGAGTTTGTTCAAGATGGTCAGATCATTCTGAACATCGCGCCTCGTGCGGTTGGACAACTTGAACTGGGTAACGAAGCTGTGACGTTTAGTGCTCGCTTTAGTGGTCGTCCACACTCTGTGATCGTGCCGCTTTACGCAGTACAAGCGATTTATGCTCGTGAGAATGGTGCTGGTACCATGTTTGAACCTGAAGAGGCTTACATGGAATCTTTTGAAGAAGGGATTGAAGAAAGTCCTTTTGAAGAACAAGAGAAAGGCCCATCTTTGAGCGTAGCAACGGCAGACGTAGATGCTGAAGAGCCTGACTCAGATCCTGAGCCTCCTCGTCCAGCAAAAGGTCGCCCAAGCCTTCGTGTTATCAAATAACGTTAGCTAAATAACGACTCAAATAAAAAAGCAGCGACTCGTCGCTGCTTTTTCTTTTCTGCTAAATAGCATTTAATTGGCTTGCTTAAGGCTAGTTAACGGCCGTCTCTTCTTCGCCATATTCAAACGCTCGAATCACCTGCTTTACGCCTGAAACATTACGCGCAACTTCTGTCGCGATATCAGCATGCTCTCGAGATACTAACCCAAGTAAAAACACCTCTGAATCTTCAGTGATGACTTTAACCTTGATGCCGTTGAGATCAGCGTTTGCTAGAAGGGCTGATTTCACCTTGGTAGTAATCCAGCTGTCGTTACTAATAGCACTGATGGTCAATGGCTCTTTTACTCGCACCTGATTATGGATGCTTTCTACGCCTGCCACTTCTTTGGCTTGGTTTTCAAACGCGCGACGCTCTGAATCAGTGGTCGCTTGCCCCATCAATACAACCGAACCTCGGTAAGAGCTCGCTGTGATACGAACGTTACCACGATATGGCTGTTTGTTGGTGATGGCTGCGACTTCAAATTCGATATTGTTATCGTTCCAGATTTGCTTGGTGGTTCGTGTGTCAGTGACTAAGTTCGCTGTGGTTGCAGCACCAGCAATGAAAATGCCAGCACAACCAGACAGGGACAGTGTAAGTAGCGAAACACTAATCAGCTTAAACAGCTTCATAGAGGTTAATGATTTCATTGTGATGCTCCGTATATCACTCTTCGTGAGCAGGGAAGAGTACTTGATCGATTAGGTCACATAGGCAATGCAGTGTCACCATGTGCACTTCATGAATGCGTGCTGTACGGTGTGAAGGGATACGAATTTCTACATCGTGTTCGCCCAATAAGCCTGCCATTTCACCACCATCTTTACCCGTAAAGGCGATGATCGTCATGTCACGTGTTACCGCTGCTTCCATCGCTTTGATGATGTTTTTGCTGTTACCGCTAGTAGAGATAGCCAGTAAAATATCGCCAGTTTGACCAAACGCACGTACCTGCTTAGAGAAGATCTCTTCGTAGTGATAGTCGTTGGCTACTGCCGTTAGCGTGGTGTTGTCTGCTGTGAGAGCCATTGCTGGGAGGCTAGGGCGCTCGGTTTCAAAGCGATTAAGTAGGCACGATACAAATTGCTGAGCATTCGACGCCGAACCACCATTACCACAACAAAGAATTTTGTTTCCGTTAAGCAAGGTCGCAACCATTGCTTGAGCGGCATGCGTAATTGCGTCTGGCAGTGCTTCTGCAGCCGCAATTTGGATCTGAATACTTTCTGTAAAACTTTCTTTAATGCTGTCTAGCATGTTTATCCTTGGGTAATCGCGTTTTGAATCTAGTCGATATTGTCATTCGGCCCTTCTATGGCAACGATATCAAACCTGAAATCTGTAGAGTGCACCGACAAGCCTTGCTGCATAAGCCAAACATTGGCTGTTTTGAGCAGCTTCTGTGACTTCTTTGCTGTCACCATTTCGGCGGCATGTCCGTAGCGGGTTTGCTTGCGGTATTTTACCTCAGCAAACACAATCGTATTGTTATGGCGCATTATAAGATCAATCTCGCCACATTTAGCTATGAAGTTTTCTTGAATTAACGATAATCCGTGGCCAACTAAATAATTTTTAGCCACGGTCTCGTATTTATCACCCACTTGTTTGTGGGTGATTGTTGGTTTGGACAGGAACTTTCGGCTAAAAAGCCCCATGCTCTGCCCAGCTGATTTCACGTTGAACAACACAGTTGTTGTCGATGGTTAACACGCCGGTTTCACCTGGAATGCTGTAACCCTGTACGGCTTTCATCTGTGGCAATGCATCCATTAGGTAGTAGGCATCCATCCCTAGTGCTTGCAGACGTTTTTGGCCGTTTGAATGTGCAGGCCATAGGTCGTTTAGCTCTTTGTTAAGCTCGTTCTTGCTCTCAACCAATAGTGGGATGTCACTGTAGAACACACCCGTTAGATCTTCGTACTGCTTGTCACCGCTGTTGCTGCGTGAGTTTGAGAACAAGGCTGGTTGGTCAGCATCTGGGTTAATCGCGACTTCAATGAAAGGCTTAATCAACGTAAGCTCTGAGTTCTTCGCCACAATGTAAACAGAGTCGATATCACGACGGCTGCGCGGTTCAGTTTCTAGGTCTAGGTTAAGTAGCCCGTCCATTTGAGCAATACGTTGTTGGCTCTCTTGTAAGCCGAATACCTGATTCACATTACGCTGAAGTTGGCGCTTGTCAGAGAATAAGGTAATCGCGACTTCGTTGTTGCTGTATTTTTTCCACTCTTTCTCAAACGCTTGCTTAACGCGGTCACCTAAACGCCCTTTTGGCGCCAGAATAAGCGGGTACTTGTAGCCTTGAGCAAAAAGGTGTTTCGCTGCCTGAGCGACTTCTTGCTCTGGCGATAGAGCGAGATAGCAAATATTGGTATCAGGTTCTAGCTGCGTCGGAATATTTAGAGCTAAAGCTGGAATCGAATTTTCGTGGTTTTTCTGCGCTTGCTGAAGCTTGGTAATATTGCTCTTAATCAGCGGGCCAACGATGAAATCTACATTGTTCTCTTCCAGTGTCGCTTTAATTTCAGCAGCACTTTGTACGTTGGTGTCCATAACTGTTAGCGTTGCGTTTTCTTCGCGCTCTTTGTCATTCATCATCGCAAAGATGAAACCATCACGCACAAGCTGTGCTTGCTTGCCGTACTTACCCGTGAGCGGCAGTAATAGCGCAGTGCTGGTTGGTTTGCTTATCTCTAGCGCCAATATGTCAGTGATCGCCTGAGGTGTGTATGTTGCTGCAGGATGACGAGGGTTCTCAGCCAGCCAATCAGACAGGGTTTTCTGTAGGTCTGGAAGGTTAGAGTTCAGCGTCTTCATATAAATAGCCAGCTGTAACCAACCTGCTAGAACGTCTTCTGTCGGAGAAGTCTTAAGTTCTAGAATCTCATATTGAGAGTAGCTATTCAGGTTCTGCCAAATACGGTCGGCAGTTATCTGTTGGCTTTCGTCATCAGCGTCTACGTATTCTGAATAAAGGACTAACTCACGGCTTGCTTCGAAATACTCGCTTTGCATTTCAGAAATGTTAGCGCGTAGCTCGTGATAATCTTTCCACTGCTCGTTCGGAAGCTTCCACCAAGGCTGAAAGTTCAGCTGGCTGTACGCTTGTTGTGGTTGCGAGTTATTCACCAGCAGTTGAGCGCGAGCTAATTGCCATTCTGCTTGTTGAACTTCACTCAGCTCTTGTTTGGCTAAGCGCTTGATAAGCAGAGTCGCTTGATCGGTTTTTCCAGCTTGCACAGAAGCCTTAAGCGCCATGATTAACCAGTCGTTTTGTAGACTTCCTTTGCTACTATCCGCCTGCATCATGTAACTTTCAGTTGATTGCGCTGGATCTAGTGTAATATCAACGCTCGTTGGCGCTTGAGGACCTGAAGAACAAGCCGCCAATGTAATTGCTAATGCAATTGGAGTTAGTAAGCGTGGTACACTGAGTCTCTTATGGTTCATCGTTGCCATGAGTTCTTTAAATTCCGTATAAATTTGTATCTATATTAATCGTTGAAGTGATGGTAAACAAATGACAGATAACAAAACCTTGCTCACAGAGAGCCCAACTCTCTACATTGTGCCAACCCCAATCGGAAATTTGGGAGATATCACTCAAAGAGCAATTGAAATTTTATCAAGTGTCGATGTTATTGCAGCCGAAGACACACGCCACACGGGTAAGCTGCTTGCTCACTTCAATATATCAACCAGAACGTTCGCTTTACATGATCACAATGAACAAACTAAAGCGCAAGTTCTAGTCGAAAGGTTATTAGAAGGTCAGTCTATCGCATTAGTCTCTGATGCGGGTACTCCTTTAATCAGTGATCCAGGTTACCATCTTGTCTCACAATGTCGTCAAGCGGGTGTGAGAGTTGTGCCACTTCCTGGTGCTTGTGCTGTGATTACCGCACTCAGTGCGTCAGGTTTGCCGTCAGATCGTTTCAGCTTTGAAGGCTTCTTACCGCCAAAGAGTAAGGGTCGCAAAGACAAGTTCTTAGAGATTGCAAAAGCAGAGCGCACATGTATTTTCTACGAATCACCGCACCGTATTACGGATTCTCTGCAGGACATGCTAGAAATCTTAGGACCAGACCGTGAGGTCGTGTTGGCTCGTGAGCTAACCAAGACATTCGAAACCATTCAAGGATTACCATTAGGTGAGTTGATTGAATGGATAGAAGAAGACTCGAACCGCAAACGTGGTGAGATGGTGTTGCTGATCCATGGTCACCGTGAAGAAGCGAGCACCGATCTGCCAGACGAAGCAACTCGCACACTCGGCATTCTAACCAAAGAGCTACCCCTTAAAAAAGCGGCGGCGATGACAGCAGAAATCTACAATCTGAAAAAGAACGCTTTATACAAATGGGGTTTAGAGCATCTAGACAACTAGATACCTCTTTATAGAGTAGATAACCTTTATTGAAAAAGCTTCTGAGGAATGATGGTATTACCGTTATTCCTCTTTTTTTGTCTAGATTGTGTAAAAATTATGCATTCGATTAGAGGTTTGCAGCATATTTGTGATCTCGCTAGACACTGCTCACTAATCTCTATACAATCCGCCCTCGGAGTTGAACGGGTAATCGCTGCTTTGCTGATGTCCTTCGGGAGACTGACGTTGAGGTCCTTCGGGAAACTGACGTTGAAGTCCTTCGGGAGACTGGTAGAGGGGAGGAACGTCCGGGCTCCATAGAGCAGGGTGCCAGATAACGTCTGGGGGGCGCGAGCCCACGACAAGTGCAGCAGAGAGAAGACCGCCGATGGCCTCATTTCTTCGGAAGAGGCACAGGTAAGGCTGAAAGGGTGCGGTAAGAGCGCACCGTGCGACTGGCAACAGTTCGTAGCAAGGTAAACTCCACCCGGAGCAAGATCAAATAGGCCCTCGCATTGCGCTGCTCGCGTATGGGGGCGGGTAGATTGCTTGAGCCTGTGAGCGATTGCAGGCCTAGACGAATGGTTACCGCCGCGCAAGCGGAACAGAACCCGGCGTATGTGTCAACTCCACCTATATAAAGAACCCATCATTACTTAACGGTAGTGATGGGTTTTTTGCTTTATATTGACGTAAATGATTTAGATTTCCTTAGAATCCTTCACCCTGATATGAGCTTGGGTCAAAAATTCCCAAAGCCTATACACAATATGGTGGAGATACGGCGTGAAATCAGTACACTAAAACGTTAATAGAACAAATTATTGCCGAACTAATGGCTCAATCCACTCACTGAGAAGACTATGACAGAAGCATTCAAACATATTTCAGTATTGCTTAACGAATCTATTGACGGACTTGCGATCAAACCTGACGGTACCTACATTGATGGTACTTTTGGCCGTGGTGGTCACAGCCGTACAATCCTGTCTAAACTGGGCGAGAATGGACGACTCTTTAGTATCGACCGTGATCCACAAGCGATTGCTGAAGCTCAGAAGATTGATGATCCTCGTTTTACGATTATCCATGGTCCATTTTCGGGTATGGCTGAATATGCAGAGCGTTATGACTTAGTCGGTCAAGTGGATGGCGTATTGCTGGATTTAGGTGTTTCTTCACCACAGTTGGATGATGCTGAACGTGGCTTTAGCTTTATGAAAGATGGTCCGCTGGATATGCGCATGGACCCAACAACAGGTGTTCCTGTCTCTCAGTGGTTAGTTGAAGCGGATCTTGATGACATTACATGGGTTATTCGTGAGTTCGGTGAAGACAAACACGCTCGTCGTATCGCGAAAGGCATCATCGCTTATCAAGAGAATGAAGAGAACGAACCGCTAACGCGTACTGGTCAACTGGCTAAGCTTATCTCTGACGTCGCTCCAAAGAGCTTCAAAGAGAAAAAGCACCCAGCGACACGTGCTTTCCAAGCATTCCGTATCTACATCAACAGCGAACTTGAAGAGATCGATACCGCACTGAAAGGCGCAGCAAGCATTCTTGCTCCTCAAGGTCGTATTTCTGTTATCAGCTTCCACTCGCTTGAAGACCGCATGGTGAAGCGCTTTATCCGTAAAGAGAGCCAAGGGCCACAAGTTCCTCACGGTTTACCGCTAACAGAAGATCAAATTAAAGCTTTAGGCAGTGCCGATCTAAAACCAATTGGTAAAGCGATCAAGCCTTCTAAAGATGAAGTGGATGAGAATACTCGTTCACGTAGCTCAGTACTACGAATCGCAGAAAAGCTATAGTCAATGAAGACCTCCAAGCCTAACTTAGCCAAGATAATATTTTTTGATTTGATCTCCGTGGGCAAGGTTCCATTGGTACTTCTTATCTGTATCTTTGCGAGTGCGATGGGGGTCGTTCTTACGACACATAATTCACGTCAGGCGATCACGAAGAAAGACATGGCATTAGTGGAACGAGAACAGCTTGATGATGAGTGGCGAAATTTAATGCTTGAAGAGACGGCTTTGGCTGAACATAGCCGCGTTCAAGCATCGGCAAAACGAGAGCTAGACATGAAACGTCCAGACTCTGACAAAGAAGTTGTGATCACACTGAAATGACCGGTAAAAAGGAAAAAGCACCCGCCAAACCCGTTAAGAAATCAACGAAAGAGCGAGTGAAGAGCGAAAAGGATTCGGATCCAATTCTTATTAAATGGCGTTTCAACGTCGTTATTGCTTTCGTGTTTCTTGCCTTTGCTGCACTCATTGGTCGTGTGGCTTACATCCAAATTATTGAACCAGATAACTTAATCCGTCAGGGCGATCTTCGCTCGGTACGTGTTAAGGCTATTCCTTCCGCCCGTGGCATTATCTCAGACCGCAATGGCGAACCGCTTGCTGTGAGTGTTCCAGTTGAGGCGGTATGGGCCGACCCGAAAACGATTTTCGATAAAAATGGCATGGCCCAGATTGATCGTTGGTATGCGTTAGCTGATGTACTTGGCTTAGAACGACAATCGATGATCGACAAGATCTCTAGCAACAAATCCCGCCGATTTGTTTACCTACAAAGACAAGTTAGCCCAGCGATGGCTAAGTATATTCGTGAACTAAAGCTGGTGGGTGTTGGCCTGAAAGCGGAATCTCGACGTTACTACCCAGCAGGCGAAGTCAGTGCACACCTTATCGGTGTTACTGGCATTGATGGGCACGGTTTGGAAGGCGTTGAACGCAGCTATGACAAATGGCTCACGGGCGAGGCGGGTAAGCGAACGATTCGTAAAGATCGCTATGGACGCGTTGTTGAAAACATTGCTTTAGAAGATCGTGAAGAAGGCAAACCACTCGAATTAACGATCGATCAACGATTACAAGCCATTGCTTATCGCGCTATTAAGCAAGCCGTAGCCGATCACAAGGCGACTTCAGGCTCTGCTGTACTACTCGATGTGAAAACGGGTGCCGTGTTAGCCATGGTTAATGCCCCTTCTTATAATCCGAACAACCGCGCTGACTTACAAAGCTTCAAAATGCGTAACCGCGTGCTCACCGATGCAATGGAACCTGGCTCGACCGTGAAACCTTTTGTGGTTTTGGCGGCGCTGGAGAACGGCACTGCAGACCCAGATATAGTGATTGATACTGGCAATGGCATTATGCAGATCGGTGGTAGTCGCGTACGAGACTCTTCTAAAGTGGGTAAGGCTGACTTAGCGCTGATCCTCAAGAAATCGAGTAACATCGGTGTTGCTAAATTGGCGCTTAACATGCCACTTGAAGCCTTGCTTGGGATGTACAGTTCGGTTGGTCTAGGCGAGATGTCTGGGCTGAATTTGGTTGGTGAAACGAGCGGTATTTTCCCGAATCGCCGTCGTTGGTCAAAGTTTGAAATTGCCACCTTAGCGTTCGGTTATGGCTTGTCTGTTACGCCGATGCAGTTGGCACATGCCTATGCGACGTTAGCTAACAAAGGTTTGTATGAGCCGATTCATATTATTAAGAGTAACGACCAAGATTTTTCTAAGCAAATCATCAAGCGCGAGAACGCTGAACTGGTTTTGAATATGCTAGAAGGGGTGACTCAAAAAGGTGGTACGGCGACAAGAGCTGCCGTTCCGGGTTACCGCGTTGCAGCCAAAACGGGTACCTCTCGTAAGGCTGAAGCTGGCGGCTACAGTGATGAATACATCGCGGTTACCGCAGGCTTTGCTCCAGTTAGTGATCCAAGAGTGGCATTGGTTGTTGTGGTCAATGAGCCTCAAGGCGACCTTTACTATGGTGGTTCAGTCGCAGCCCCCGTCTTTTCTGAAATCATGAAGGGCGCACTGCAAATAATGAACGTCCCTGCTGATGAAAATAAGTTTCAAGAATAGAGTTAATCAGGATTCAATATGAGTAATAGCCTCACGCTGTCATCTTTACTTTCTCCTTGGGGAGACTTTAGTTCACCTGAACTGGAGTCGATTGCTGTTGAGCAATTGGAGCTAGATAGCCGAGCCATCAAGGAAGGTGATATTTTTGTTGCCGTAGTCGGACATGCTGTTGATGGCCGTCGTTTTATCGACAAAGCGGTCGCACTGGGAACTGATGCTGTTATTGCACAGGCCGATGCTGAAAAGCCTCATGGTCTGATTGAATGGTTGGATACTGTCCCTGTTATTTACATTAACAACCTTAACTTGGTGCTATCTGAGTTAGCTGGTCGTGTTTACTCGTCTCAAGCGACTAAGTTGATTGGTGTTACCGGCACCAATGGCAAAACCACCATCACCCAGCTGATTGCTCAATGGCTTGATCTCGTCGGTCAACGCTCAGCAGTAATGGGCACGACAGGTAATGGTTTCTTAGACAATCTAAAAACCGCAGCGAACACCACAGGCAGTGCCATCGAAATACAGCGCACACTGAGTGAGTTAGCTGCAGAAAAAGCTATCTACACGGCAATGGAAATCTCTTCTCACGGTTTGGTGCAAGGTCGAGTAAAGGCTTTGGACTTTGAGGTAGGTGTATTTACTAACTTGAGTCGTGATCATCTTGATTACCACGGCACGATGGAAGAGTACGCATTGGCTAAGAAGAGCCTGTTTACTCAACACAAATGCAAGCACGCAGTCATTAATGTGGATGACGAAGTGGGTAAAGCTTGGATGTCAGATTTATCCAATGCCATTGCAGTTTCACTATCACCGTTAACGGGCTATCAACAATCGGTATGGGCATCTGATGTCGCTTATGCAGAAACCGGTATTCAGCTCTCTTTCGATGGTAACTGGGGGCAGGGGCAACTGTCTGTTCCTTTAATTGGTCAGTTCAACGCATCAAATGTATTGGTTGCTTTTGCGACTTTGCTTTCTTTGGGTATCGAAAAGCAAACCTTGGTCGACACTGCGCCTCAGCTTCAACCTGTGATTGGCCGTATGGAGCTTTTCCAAGTTCCGAGCAAAGCCAAGGTGGTTGTCGATTACGCTCATACACCCGATGCGCTAGAGAAAGCATTGGCAGCACTGCGCGTGCATTGCTCCGGTAAACTGTGGGCAATCTTTGGTTGTGGTGGAGATCGCGACACTGGTAAGCGCCCAATGATGGCTGCGACCGCAGAGCAGTTCTCCGATAAAATCATTATTTCAGATGATAACCCTCGCAGCGAAGAACCGGCACTGATTGTCAAAGACATGCTGGCTGGCTTAAGTAAACCTAAAGCTGCGTTTGTCGAACACGATCGCTATCAAGCCGTTAAGTTTGCGCTTGAGCAGGCAGGCAGCGATGACATTATTCTTCTGGCTGGTAAAGGCCATGAGGATTATCAAGTATTGAAAGACAAAACGGTACATTACTCAGACCGAGAGTCTGCGCTTCAACTTTTAGGTATTTCATAATGATTGATGTATCACTTGAGCAAATCTGCTCCGTGGTCAGTGGTGAGCTGATTAAAGCGGGCAACTCGAACAATAACGTAATCAATGCAGTTTCAACGGATACTCGTACCGTTGAAGAAGGCGCCTTGTTTGTCGCTATCGTTGGAGAGCGTTTCGACGCGCATGACTTTTGCCATCAAGCCGTTGAAGCAAACGCGAGCGCGTTGTTAGTCGAACGAAAACTTGACCTAAATATTACTCAAGTTGTTGTCGAAGACACTAAACTTGCTTTAGGTGAACTAAGTGCTTGGATTCACAAACAATGTGACGTGCCAACGATGGCGATTACAGGCAGCTGTGGCAAAACGACCGTTAAAGAGATGGTGGCGAGCATTTTACAGCAGCGTGGCAAGGTGCTGTTTACGGCGGGTAACTTCAATAATGATATTGGTGTGCCTTTGACCTTGTTACGCAGTGAATCAAGTGATGACTATGCTGTGATCGAATTAGGCGCTAACCATATTGGTGAAATTGCCTACACCACTCAGCTAGTGAAGCCACAAGTTGCCTTAGTTAATAATGTAGCCGCGGCTCATTTAGAAGGCTTTGGTTCGATTGATGGTGTGAAACAAGCGAAAGGTGAAATTTTTCAGGGGCTTGCTGCTGGTGATACTGCTATTGTTAATTTAGAGAGCAACGGTGGTGATTTTTGGAATGAAGTACTTGCGGATAAAGCGGTGCTGACATTTTCTGAAGGTAGTCGTGAAGCCGATTATTTTGCTGAAAATATCGAAATCAACGACCAAGGCGAAGCTTGCTTTGATATGCAAACACCACAAGGTGCTACGGCTGTTGAACTTGGTATTATTGGTCAGCATAACGTGGCGAACGCGTTGGCGGCTGCAGCGTTGAGCATTCAATTTGGCGCAACGCTTGATGAAATAAAAAGTGGTTTAGCGAATCTTATCTCGGTTAAAGGACGAGTTGAGGTTCAACAATTAAGTCAGAATATCAAGCTGATAGATGACAGTTATAACGCCAGCGTACCCGCGATGAAGGCGGCAGCCAAACTGCTGTCGAGCTTCAAAGGTCAACGTTGGTTGATTTTAGGCAATATGGCTGAATTAGGCGACGAAAGTCTTGCACTTCACCGTCAAGTCGGTGAATATGCTGCCCCATTCGCTTTTGAGCATGTACTCACTTACGGTGATGATACCAAGGTGATTAGTGAGGTCTGTAACGGTACCCACTTTGCAACGCATCAAGCGATGATCGCGCACATAGAGCAGCACTTACGCTTGCCAGAAAACGCGTCACATACCTTGTTGGTAAAAGGCGCGAATAGTGCAGGAATGAGTAAAATAGCCGCTGCTTTAAAGGAGAACTTTTCATGATAATTTGGCTTGCAGAGCTACTACAGCCACACCTTTCTTTTTTCCGTTTGTTCGAATACCTATCGTTTCGTGCAATCGCGAGTATTTTGACGGCTTTATGTCTGTCGCTGTGGATGGGACCTCGTTTAATTGAGCGTCTGCAAATGCTACAAATTGGCCAAGTTGTTCGTAATGACGGCCCTGAATCTCACTTTAGCAAACGTGGTACACCAACCATGGGTGGCGTGATGATCCTAGCTGCGATCATTATTACGGTATTGATGTGGGCTGATCTTTCCAATCCTTATGTTTGGGCTGTATTAGTTGTACTTGCTGGTTATGGCGCGGTCGGTTTTGTTGATGACTACCGTAAAGTGGTTCGTAAGAACACCGATGGCTTGATTGCTCGCTGGAAGTACTTCTGGCAATCGGCTATTGCATTGGTTGTGGCATTTGCTCTGTATGCTCACGGGCACGATACTGCAGCAACTCAATTGGTGGTTCCTTTCTTTAAAGATGTGATGCCACAATTAGGTTTATTGTACATCGTACTGACTTATTTTGTTATTGTGGGTACCAGTAACGCGGTGAACCTAACAGACGGCCTAGACGGCTTGGCCATTATGCCAACGGTTATGGTTGCTGCTGGTTTTGCTGTGATTGCTTGGGCAACAGGTAACGTTAACTTTGCAGCATATCTACACATTCCATACATTCCATACACCTCTGAACTGGTTGTGGTATGTACTGCTATCGTCGGTGCCGGACTTGGCTTCCTATGGTTCAACACTTACCCAGCGCAAGTATTCATGGGCGATGTTGGCTCACTAGCGCTTGGTGGTGCACTGGGTGTGATCGCGGTGTTAGTTCGCCAAGAGTTGGTACTGGTTATCATGGGCGGTGTGTTTGTAATGGAGACCTTGTCAGTTATTCTGCAGGTGGGCTCTTACAAATTACGTGGTCAGCGTATTTTCCGCATGGCTCCGATTCACCACCACTATGAACTGAAAGGTTGGCCAGAGCCGCGCGTAATCGTGCGCTTTTGGATCATCTCAATGGTATTAGTACTGGTTGGCCTAGCGACACTGAAAGTTCGTTAATCTTATGTGAGCCTCTGATTAGAGGCTTTTTAAAACTATTAAGAGCATCTCGTTTAAATGGAACGTTGGCAAAATATTCAAAATGTAGTGGTTGTGGGGCTCGGTATTACCGGGCTCTCTGTCGTTAAACATCTCGTAAAATATCAGCCTCATACTCATGTGAAGGTGATTGATACTCGAGAGCTACCACCAGGAAAGGAATCTTTACCTGAATCGGTAGAACTGCATTCTGGAAGTTGGAATAGTCAATGGTTAGCGGAAGCTGATTTGGTGATTGCTAACCCAGGTATCGCCTTAGCGACGCTTGAAATACAAGATGTTATTCAAGCGGGAACTCCGGTTGTTGGCGATATTGAACTGTTTGGCTGGGCGGTAGACAAACCTGTTGTGGCTATCACAGGTTCCAATGGCAAGAGCACAGTGACCGATCTAACGGGTGTACTTGCACAGGCTGCTGGTCTTAACGTTGGTGTTGGTGGCAACATCGGTATTCCTGCCTTAGACCTTCTTGAGCTTGATGCTGATTTATATGTCCTTGAGCTTTCAAGCTTTCAGCTAGAGACAACATCCAGTCTAAACCTTGCAGCGGCGGCCTTTTTGAACTTGTCAGAAGATCATATGGATCGCTATCAAGGCATGGCCGATTACCGTGACGCCAAATTAAGAATTTTTAACAACGCTCAGTACGCGATTGTAAACCGCGAAGACAAAGAGACTTATCCTGACCACAGTATGCCATTAGTGACATTCGGACTCGACGACCAAGAGTTTGGTGTGGCGACGATTGATGGTACTGAATGGCTGGTGGATAACAGCAAGCCAGTACTTCCTACTCAAGATTTAACATTGGTTGGACGTCACAATGTGGCAAATGCGCTAGTCTCGCTCGCACTGCTTAAACAAGTCGGTATTGATTACAGCAAAAGCCTTGAAGCTCTGAAGGCCTACAACGGTTTAACGCATCGTTGCCAAGTGGTGGCTGATAAGCGTTCTATTAAGTGGGTTAACGACTCGAAAGCAACCAACGTAGCCAGTACATTAGCGGCTCTGTCGGGCTTAGAATATCAAGGCACCTTGTATCTTCTGGTTGGTGGTGTAGGTAAGGGCGCTGATTTTAGTGAGCTTGAACCTGTGTTGTCACAGCTAGAGCGTGTTCAATTGTGTTGCTTCGGTGAAGATGCCGCGCAATTTATGCCATTGCATCCATCGGCTAAGACGTTTGATACCATGCGTGACATTATCGAGAGTGTCTCGAAGCAGTTAGTTGCCGGTGATATGGTGATGTTGTCTCCAGCGTGTGCGAGCTTCGATCAATTTAATAACTTCATGGCGAGAGGTGATGCGTTCACTGACCTTGCCCATGAGTATGCCTAACGTGTTGAAGGACTAACATTCAGTGCAAAGAGTGAAAGAGATTAATCAATCCATTTGGCAATGGCTAAACCGTGCCACTCCAGAGGCGCTCTACGATCGTCAGTTGGTATGGATTGCTCTTGGACTGATGCTGACCGGATTGGTGATGGTAACGTCTGCTTCGTTCCCAATCAGTGCACGTTTAACTGATCAGCCGTTTCACTTTATGTTCCGCCATGCCATTTTCCTTGTGTTGGCGTTAATCGTATCCAGCGTCATATTGCAAATTCCAATGAAACGTTGGTTTCAATACAGTATGTACTTATTGGGTTTATCCTTCTTTTTGTTGGTTGTGGTATTGGCTGTCGGTAAGTCGGTTAACGGTGCATCGCGCTGGATCCCTCTTGGATTATTTAACTTACAACCCGCTGAAGTCGCTAAGTTGTCGCTGTTTGTCTTTATGGCGGGTTATTTAGTTCGTAAACAAGACGAAGTGAGAAAAACCTTCTTCGGTGGCTTTGGTAAACCGATCATGGTATTCGGTGCTTTTGCTGTGTTACTACTTGGCCAGCCCGATTTAGGTACAGTAGTTGTAATGCTGGTGACCTTGTTCGGAATGTTATTTATCGCAGGAGCCAAGCTTTCACAGTTTATTGCCTTGATGGTGGCGGGTATTGCTGCGGTCGTTGGCTTGATTGTTATAGAACCTTATCGTGTTCGACGTGTTACCTCATTTTGGGAACCGTGGAATGACCCGTTTGGCAGTGGCTACCAGTTAACTCAATCGCTAATGGCATTTGGTCGTGGTGATTGGATGGGGCAAGGCCTTGGAAACTCGGTTCAGAAGTTAGAATATTTACCAGAAGCACATACCGATTTTGTGTTTGCGGTATTGGCTGAAGAGTTGGGTTTTGTTGGCGTGACCTTAGTGCTGATCCTTATTTTTAGTTTGGTGCTTAAAGCCATTTTAATTGGCAAAAAAGCCTTCGAGAGCGACCAGTTATTCAGTGGTTATCTTGCCTTTGGTATTGGTATTTGGTTTGCTTTTCAGACGCTTGTTAACGTAGGTGCTGCATCGGGTATTGTTCCGACCAAAGGTCTAACCCTGCCGCTTATCAGTTACGGTGGTTCAAGCCTTATCGTGATGTCAGTAGCGGTTTCTATGCTGCTGCGTATCGATCACGAATGCCGAATACAACAAAAAGAACAAGCCGACAATCAAAACGAATTAGTAGAATAAGAATCTAACGTGATGAAACAAAACAAAAAACTTTTAGTGATGGCTGGTGGAACTGGCGGTCACGTTTTCCCAGGGTTAGCGGTGGCGAAAAAGCTTCAGCAACAAGGTTGGGAAATTCGCTGGTTAGGAACCGCAGACAGAATGGAAGCGGATTTAGTGCCAAAGCATGGTATTGAGATCGACTTCATTAAGGTGAAAGGCCTGCGTGGTCAAGGCATTAGCAAGCTAATTAAAGCGCCATTCCAGATTATTAATGCCATACTTCAAGCAAGACAGCACATCAAAGCATGGCAACCAGATGTGGTGCTTGGAATGGGTGGTTACGTGAGTGGCCCCGGTGGCATTGCGGCATGGCTATCCGGTATTCCCGTGGTTCTTCATGAACAAAATGCCGTGGCGGGTTTAACCAACCAATGGCTATCTAAAATTGCGAAAAAGGTATTCCAAGCCTTTCCTGGTGCTTTCCCTGCCGCAGAAGTTGTGGGGAACCCAGTACGTGAAGATGTTGTTGGCTTAGCTGAACCCCAGCAACGCATGGCAGAGCGTGACGGTGATATTCGTATCCTAGTTATGGGTGGCAGCCAAGGTGCTAAAATTCTTAACGATACTCTGCCTGTAACATTGGCTCAGTTAGGCGCTGGTTTTACTGTGATGCACCAAGCCGGTAAAAACAATCAACAGCAAGTGATTGAACAATACAAATCACATTCTGTAGATAATGTTCAAGTGACTGAATTTATTGATGATGTGGCGCAAGCTTATGAGTGGGCAGATCTATTAGTGTGTCGCTCAGGTGCATTAACCGTATCAGAAGTGTCTGCAGCCGGTGTGGGTTCTATCTTCGTTCCGTTTATGCATAAAGACAGACAGCAAGCGTTGAATGCCGATCACCTAGTTGAATGTGGCGCAGCGTTAATGATTGAACAGCCTCAATTGACGGCTGATAAGCTAGCGAACACGATTGCTCAGCTTGATAGAAATGAATTAAAAATGATGGCAACAAAAGCTCGTCAAGCAGCCAAGCTTGATGCTGATGTGACCGTCGCTGAAGCGATTAAAGCTTTAGCAAAATAATGAGATTGAATTGATGACGATTGAACATACCCAAGACTTAGCGCAAATCCGTGCAATGGTGCCAGAGATGCGCCGTGTTAAATCTATCCACTTCATCGGTATTGGTGGCGCAGGAATGAGCGGGATTGCTGAAGTCTTGCTTAATGAAGGCTACCAGATCACGGGTTCTGATATTGCTCAAAACCCAGTGACCGATCGTTTAGTTAGCAAGGGTGCTACCGTTTACATCGGCCACCAAGCAAGTAACGTTGCTGATGCAAGTGTGGTGGTGGTTTCAACCGCTATCAACGAAGAAAACCCAGAGATTATTGCTGCTCGTGAAGCGCGTATACCTATCGTTCGTCGTGCAGAAATGCTGGCTGAGCTGATGCGTTTTCGTCATGGCATTGCTGTGGCAGGTACGCACGGTAAAACCACTACGACCGCGCTAGTGACACAAATATATTCGGAAGCGGGTTTAGATCCAACTTTCGTAAACGGTGGTTTGGTAAAAAGTGTGGGCACCAATGCTCGCCTAGGTTCGAGTCGTATTCTTATCGCTGAAGCCGATGAAAGTGACGCGTCATTCTTACACCTGCAACCAATGGTTAGTATTGTGACTAACATTGAAGCGGATCATATGGATACCTACGGCGGCGATTTTGAAACGCTAAAGCAGACGTTTATTGATTTCTTACACAATCTGCCATTCTACGGTCAGGCTGTGATGTGTGTGGATGATCCGGTAGTACGTGAGCTTATTCCTCAGGTGAGCCGCCAAGTGATTACCTACGGCTTCTCAGAAGACGCTGATATCCGCATTGAAAACTATGTACAACAAGGTCAGCAAGGCAAGTTTACGGTTGTTCGCAAAGGTAAAGCCAATCTCGATATTACGTTGAACATTCCCGGTCGCCATAACGCACTGAACGCATCAGCGGCGATTGCGGTTGCGACGGAAGATGACATCAGCGATGAAGCGATTCTAAAAGCGATGGCAGGAACGGAAGGCACTGGCCGTCGTTTCGATCACCTTGGTGAATATGAAACGGGTAAGGGTGTTGCAATGCTGGTCGATGATTACGGCCATCACCCAACCGAAGTTGATGTCACCATTCAAGCTGCACGAAGTGGTTGGACTGATAAACGTCTTGTGATGATCTTCCAACCGCACCGTTATAGCCGCACTCGCGATCTGTATGATGACTTCGCGAACGTTCTTGAGCAGGTTGATGTGCTTATTCTGTTAGATGTTTATTCTGCAGGTGAGAAACCTATTGCAGGGGCTGACGGACGCTCGTTAAGTCGAACTATTCGTGGGCGTGGTAAGATTGATCCCATCTTTGTTGCTGATATCAACACGCTGCCGTCGGTTTTAGCCAACGTTATTCAAGGCGGAGACCTTGTTTTAACACAGGGTGCTGGTGATGTTGGTCGTGTAGCGAAGCAACTTGAATCGCTACAATTAGACATTAATAAGATGCAAAACGCGTAACAGAATACTGTATACAGACTGTGGTTGATCGCTCACTTCTTGCGATTGACCTAAAATTGACCAAAAATCTTATTATCAACGTTTGATAGTTTGATTTTGCTCAGTATAATTCATAGGTTAAAGTAAGTGCTTTTACCTCTATTACGAAGATAGGGAATAGAATTGCGAACCAACGACAGGGAATGCGGGCTTTGGTAGAAAGTACTTTTAGCGAAAACCGCCACCTATTCAGTTTACCATCGCTAAAGAAACACGCTGTAGGCGGGTCTTTTTTTGTCATGGTACTGCTATTCATTGGATTTCTTTTCTATACCACACTGACTTGGATGTGGGACGATCAGCGATTGCCTCTCTCCAAAATAGTACTTCAAGGCGACTTAACTTACGTAACTGCTGGTGATGTTCAACATGCCTTTGGCGAGCTAGAGCATATTGGAACGTTCATGTCGCAAGACATCGGTGTGTTGCAAGACAGTTTAGAAGCGTTACCTTGGGTTTCAGTGGTGTCCATTCGTAAGCAGTGGCCAGACACAATAAAAGTATTTTTGACTGAGTATCATGCAGCAGCAATCTGGAACGGTAACATGCTGTTGAATGATAATGGTCAGGTGTTTAATGGTGATATCGGTCTTTTGAAGGGCGATAGAGTCAAGCTTTACGGCCCAGACGGCACCAGCCAAAAAGTGATAGAAAAGTGGCGACAAATAACTCCTTTGATTAACAATCTAGGGTTAACCGTTACCTCGCTCGTTCTCAATGAGCGTCGCGCTTGGCAAATAATCCTAGATAACGGTATCCGTTTAGAACTAGGTAAAGATTCTTTAGATGAGCGTGTTGAACGCTTCATTTCGCTTTACAACGAACTTGGTAGTAAAGCGAATCAAGTGAGCTACATCGACCTCAGGTATGATACGGGAGCCGCTGTAGGCTGGTTTCCAGAGCAAGAGTTAGAAGAGAGCACAGATGACTAAGACCGCAGATGACAACATAATCGTTGGTCTTGATATAGGCACTGCGACCATATCAGCTCTAGTTGGTGAAATATTGCCTGATGGTCAAATCAATATCATTGGTTCAGGGCAAAGCCCATCCAGAGGTATGGATAAAGGTGGTGTAAACGACCTAGAGTCGGTAGTGAAGTCAGTTCAGCGAGCCATTGATCAAGCAGAGTTGATGGCGGAATGCCAAATCAGCAATGTGTTTATCTCGCTATCGGGCAAACATATCGCAAGCCGAATTGAAAAAGGCATGGGCACTATTTCTGATGAAGAGGTGTCTCAAGACGATATGGATCGAGCGATCCATACCGCGAAATCAATTAAAATAGGTGATGAGCAGAGAATTCTGCACGTGATTCCACAAGAATTTACCATCGATTATCAAGAGGGGATCAAGAATCCACTTGGTTTATCTGGTGTTCGAATGGAAGTCAGTGTTCATCTAATTTCTTGCCACAGCGACATGGCGAGAAACATTATTAAAGCTGTTGAACGATGTGGTCTCACTGTAGAACAAATCGTGTTTTCAGGACTTGCCTCAAGCAATGCGGTAATTACTGACGACGAGAGAGAGCTTGGAGTATGTGTTGTTGATATTGGTGCTGGTACGATGGATATTTCCATTTGGACTGGCGGCGCATTGCGACACACAGAAGTCTTTTCCTACGCAGGAAATGCAGTAACCAGTGATATTGCTTTCGCTTTCGGCACGCCAGTGAGCGATGCTGAAGAGATAAAAGTAAACCACGGTTGCGCTCTGAGTGAACTCGTAAGCAAGGATGATTCTGTTAACGTCCCTAGTGTAGGTGGCCGTCCATCGAGAAGTTTGCAAAGACAAACTTTGTCGGAAGTAATTGAACCACGTTACACTGAACTTATGGGTCTCGTTAACCAAACTATTGATACGGTTCAATTACAGCTACGAGATGAAGGTATTAAACACCACCTTGCAGCTGGCGTCGTTCTCACTGGTGGAGCGGCACAAATTGACGGATTGGTAGAGTGTGCGGAACGTGTTTTCCGCAATCAAGTTCGAGTTGGTAAGCCGTTAGAAGTTAGTGGCTTAACTGACTATGTTAAAGAGCCGTATCATTCTACGGCGGTTGGTTTACTTCATTACGCAAGAGATTGTCAGATAAGTGATGAGGGTGATTACAGCGAACCTAAGCGTTCAGCACCTTCTATGTCAGGCTTGTTTGGTAAATTGCGTAATTGGATACAAAAAGAGTTTTAACCTGAGTTGCAGGAAAAAACGGAGATAACACATGTTTGAACCGATGATGGAAATGTCTGACGATGCAGTAATTAAAGTCGTTGGAGTTGGTGGCGGTGGCGGTAATGCTGTTGAGCACATGGTACGTGAATCGATCGAAGGCGTAGAGTTCATCAGTGTTAATACTGATGCACAAGCCCTTCGTAAAACGAGCGTGAGCAGCGTGATCCAAATTGGTGGTGATATCACTAAAGGTTTGGGCGCTGGTGCAAATCCACAAGTAGGCCGTGATGCAGCTCTCGAAGATCGAGAAAGAATTAAAGAAGTTCTAACTGGCGCCGATATGGTATTTATCGCAGCTGGTATGGGCGGTGGTACAGGTACAGGTGCTGCTCCAGTTATTGCTGAAGTTGCGAAAGAGCTGGGTGTGCTAACGGTTGCTGTTGTAACTAAGCCATTTAGCTTTGAAGGCAAAAAGCGTTTAGCGTTTGCTGAGCAAGGTATCGAAGAGCTTTCTAAACATGTGGATTCTTTAATTACGATTCCAAATGAAAAGCTACTTAAAGTACTTGGCCGTGGCGTAACACTGCTAGAAGCTTTCGCAAGTGCAAATGATGTACTTAAAAACGCTGTACAAGGTATCGCTGAGCTAATTACTCGCCCTGGTATGATTAACGTCGATTTCGCGGATGTTCGCACTGTGATGTCGGAAATGGGTCATGCAATGATGGGTAGCGGTATCGCAAAAGGTGAAGACCGTGCTGAAGAAGCTGCTGAAACGGCAATTTCTAGCCCATTACTAGAAGACATCGACCTAGCTGGCGCGCGTGGCGTTCTTGTGAACATCACTGCAGGCCTAGATATGCGTTTAGATGAATTTGAAACTGTGGGTAATACAGTTAAGGCATTCGCTTCTGATAACGCAACGGTTGTTATTGGTACCTCTCTAGACCCTGATATGACGGATGAAATCCGTGTAACTGTTGTTGCAACAGGTATCGGCACAGAGAAAAAACCAGACATTACTCTAGTTGCTGGTGGTAAAGCAAAAGTAGCGTCAACGCCTCAACCTCAAGTTGCTGTTCAAACAGCAGCAAAAGTGGAAGAGAAAGTGGCACAACCATTGCAGGAAAAAACTGAGGTAAAACCTCAAGTTAAACCACAGCCAACAACGTCACCTGTTTCTTCGGGTACAGGCGCTAGCCAGAGTGCAGCACCTAAAGCTGAGAAAGAGAGCGGATATTTAGATATTCCAGCATTTTTACGACGTCAGGCTGATTAACAAATACCCAAAATTTGACTATCGTCGAATTAATGGTAAAATTCGCGGTTGGTAAATACTGACCGTGATTTGTAGCACTGATAACGAGGCAAGCAGATGATCAGACAACGTACTCTGAAAGAAA
Organism: Vibrio sp. SG41-7; assembly: GCF_014164465.1. Classification (NCBI taxonomy): domain Bacteria; kingdom Pseudomonadati; phylum Pseudomonadota; class Gammaproteobacteria; order Vibrionales; family Vibrionaceae; genus Vibrio; species Vibrio sp. SG41-7. Next base: position 76,346 of record NZ_JACJFF010000002.1, read on the forward strand.
TTGTGAAAACAACTGGTGTGGGTCTCCACTCTGGTCGTAAAGTCACACTTACTCTTCGCCCGGCAGCTGCAAATACAGGTATTGTTTATCGTCGTACAGATGTCAATCCACCTGTAGATTTCCCAGCTGATCCAGCATCAGTTCGTGACACTATGTTATGTACTGCTCTTGTTAATGACGAAGGCATACGTATCTCTACAGTGGAACACCTTAACGCAGCTCTAGCTGGAATGGGTATCGACAACATTATTGTTGAAGTCGATGCTCCAGAAATTCCAATTATGGATGGTAGCGCAAGCCCATTCGTATACTTGCTACAGCAAGCGGGTGTAGAAACACTGAATGCAGCGAAACGTTTTATTCGAATCAAAAAGCCTATCCGTTTTGAAGATGGCGATAAGTGGGCAGAGTTTGTTCCATTTAACGGCTTCCGTATGGACTTTGAGATCGACTTTAACCACCCTGCAATTGAATCCGATGAGCAACGTTTGTTGTTTGATTTCTCATCACAAGGTTTTGTGAAGCAGATTTCTCGCGCTCGTACTTTCGGTTTCATGCGCGATATTGAGTACCTTCAGTCTCAAAACCTAGTACTTGGCGGTAGCTTTGATAATGCTATCGTACTGGACGAATACCGAATTCTTAATGAAGAAGGCCTTCGTTTCGACAATGAGTTTGTAACTCATAAAGTATTGGATGCGATTGGTGACCTTTACATGTGTGGACACGCTATTATTGGTGAGTTCCGTGCATACAAATCAGGTCACGGCCTAAATAACCAACTTTTACGTGCAGTTCTTGCTGACGCAGAAGCTTGGGAGTGGGCAACATTCGAAGAAGAAGCTGGCTCTCCAGTTGCTTTCGCAGAACCGGGTATGGTTCTAGCGTAATTGTTGTTTACAACAATATAAGATTTCAAAAACCAGGCCATTGGCCTGGTTTTTTTGTATCTATTTTCCAGATACAGTGTCGTTAACCTCCGGAAATTGCTGGCTAATGGGCTGCTGTCTGCTTAATCCATCAGCAATTAGAAAGAAAAGTTCCAAGCACATCAAACAAATGGTGTTCTAAATGGTCGTTAGTGTGAAAATTACTTACACTAAAGGGCATTAATTTTAACTCAAGCCTTGAAAACTCTACTCTCAAGTACAATATCAAAGATACTAGATTTATCTCAGTATCCTTGGTTAGTAACTGAAGACTAGTTCATAGCTAGTAGAGACTGACGGCATTTAAAATAGATCGCGGACGATCTGAGAACGAAGAGATTCCAAGCACATGATTACTAAGCTGCTGACAAAGGTAATTGGCAGTCGCAATGACAGAACACTGCGCCGCCTTAGAAAAATTGTAAAAGAAATTAATAACTACGAACCAACGTTTGAAGCACTTTCTGATGAAGAGCTAAAAGCAAAAACGGTTGAGTTTCGTGAGCGCTTAGATAAAGGTGAATCGTTAGATCAACTTCTACCTGAAGCTTTCGCTACGGTACGTGAAGCGTCTAAGCGTGTTTACGGCATGCGTCACTTTGACGTGCAAATGATTGGTGGCATGGTTCTAAATGCTGGCCAAATTGCAGAGATGCGTACTGGTGAAGGTAAGACACTTACCGCAACCCTACCAGCTTATCTAAACGCGCTACCAAGCAAAGGTGTTCACGTAATAACGGTGAACGATTACCTAGCGAAGCGTGATGCGGAAACAAACCGTCCATTATTTGAATTCCTTGGCATGACTGTTGGCGTGAATGTGGCAAACATGGCTCCGCCAGAGAAAAAAGAAGCGTACCAAGCTGACATCCTATACGGAACAAACAACGAGTTTGGTTTTGATTACCTTCGTGACAACATGGCTTTCCGTGCTGAAGACCGAGTTCAACGTGAGCGCTTCTTCGCTGTAGTCGATGAGGTTGACTCAATCTTAATTGATGAAGCTCGTACTCCGTTAATTATCTCTGGCCCAGCTGAAGATAGTTCTGACCTTTATACGCGCATTAACACTCTAATTCCTTCTCTAGAGCGTCAAGATAAAGAAGATTCAGAAGAGTACCGTGGTGAAGGTCACTACACCATGGACGAAAAATCAAAACAGGTTCACCTGACTGAAAACGGTCAAGAATTTGTAGAAGAACTAATGGTCAAAAACGGCTTGATGGAAGAGGGTGACACACTTTACTCTCCAACCAATATCAGCCTATTGCACCATGTGAATGCTGCGCTTCGTGCACACGTATTGTTTGAGAAAAACGTCGACTACATCGTTACTGAAGAAGGCGAAGTGGTTATCGTTGATGAACATACTGGTCGTACTATGCCAGGTCGTCGTTGGTCTGAAGGTTTACACCAAGCTGTTGAAGCTAAAGAAGGTGTGAAGATTCAAAATGAAAACCAAACGCTAGCATCGATTACATTCCAGAACTTCTTCCGATTGTACGAAAAACTGTCAGGCATGACAGGTACTGCTGATACTGAAGCTTTCGAATTCCAGTCTATCTACGGCCTAGAAACGGTGGTTATCCCAACCAACAAGCCTATGGTTCGTAACGATATGCCAGATGTGGTTTATCGTACTGAAGAAGACAAGTTCAATGCGATCATTGAAGACATCAAAGACCGTGTTGCGGCTGGTCAGCCATCACTGGTTGGTACGGTTTCTATCGAGAAATCTGAACTGCTGTCTAACGCACTGAAAAAAGCAAAAATTAAGCACAACGTACTAAATGCTAAGTTCCATGAGATGGAAGCTGAGATCGTTGCGCAAGCTGGTATGCCGAGTGCGGTAACTATCGCAACTAACATGGCAGGTCGTGGTACCGATATCGTGTTAGGTGGTAGCTGGCAGGCACAAATTGAGAAGCTAGATAATCCAACGAAAGAGCAGATCGACAAGATCAAAGCTGACTGGAGAGTTGTCCACGATACAGTTCTTGAGTCAGGTGGTCTGCACATCATTGGTACTGAGCGTCATGAATCTCGCCGTATCGATAACCAGCTACGTGGTCGTTCTGGTCGTCAAGGTGATGCGGGTTCTTCTCGTTTCTACCTATCAATGGAAGATTCTCTACTACGTATCTTTACGTCTGATCGTATGGCTGGTCTTATCCAAAGTGGTATGGACGAAGGCGAAGCGATTGAATCTAAGATGCTGTCTCGCTCAATTGAAAAAGCTCAACGTAAAGTGGAAGGTCGTAACTTCGACATCCGTAAGCAGCTTCTTGAGTACGATGATGTAGCCAATGACCAACGTAAGGTTGTTTATGAGCTACGTGATGAACTGATGAGTTCTGATGACATCAGCGAGATGATCGAACACAACCGTGAAGATGTACTGGCGTCAGTCATTGATGAATACATCGCTCCTCAATCTCTTGAAGACATGTGGGATATCGCGGGTCTGCAAGATCGTCTGAAGAATGACTTCGACCTAGACTTTGATATTCAAGGTTGGTTAGACGAAGACGACAAGCTTTATGAAGAAGCATTGCGTGAGCGCATTCTTGGTATGGCGGTAGATTCGTACAAACAGAAAGAAGAAGTGGTTGGTGCTCAAGTACTGCGTAACTTCGAGAAGTCTGTGATGCTACAAACGCTAGACGGTCTTTGGAAAGAGCACTTGGCTGCGATGGATCACCTTCGTCAAGGTATCCACTTACGTGGTTATGCTCAGAAGAACCCGAAACAAGAGTACAAGCGTGAGTCGTTTGAACTGTTTGAAGGCCTACTCGATGTGCTGAAAACAGATGTTGTTACCATCCTTTCTAAAGTTCGCGTTCAGCAACAAGAAGAAGTTGAAAAGATGGAAGCTCAACGTCAAGCTCAAGCTGAACAAGCGGCGCGTCGTGCACAAGCACAACACGCAACGGCTGAAAACCAGCTAGCTGACGATGAAGCGGATGCGGCATCTCCACAAACGGTAGTACGTGATGAGCGTAAAGTGGGTCGTAACGAACCATGCCCATGTGGAAGTGGTAAAAAATACAAACAGTGTCACGGTAAAATTGACTAAGTTTGGTGAATCTTCGCTGTAACGGATAATTGCAGTGTCGGAGGTACTCACTTACTAACGTAAGCTCCGTGCCTCCTCCTTGCACTTAACGCGTTACAACTTAGCTTCATAAAAACTTACTGCTATTAAAAAGAGTCGCTTAGGCGGCTCTTTTTGTATGTAAATTTCATGACTTATCTTTTTGTCGAAAGGAAAGTCGTCATTCCCTATAGCGAGGAACGAGCGCAGTAGGGAATCTTGTTTGATAGTTTGGCTTAAGGTTGTTGTATTTGCTCCCCAACTCAGTCGTTGCTCCTCCTGGAGGGTGACGAATTTAGGGGCAACGTAGGCCAAGCGTTTATTAAGGAACATCATCATATGAAAAGAATCCATATTGTCGCAGGTATTATCTTCAACCAAGATAAGTCACAGGTCTTTATCACTAAACGCCCAGACGACAAGCACAAAGGCGGTTTCTGGGAATTCCCTGGTGGTAAAGTAGAAGCGGGCGAAACCATTGAGCAGGCGATGGCTCGTGAACTTGATGAAGAAATTGGCATTAAGGTGACAGATCAGTCTCTGTTTGAGCACCTTGAATTTGATTACAGTGACAAGTCGCTTAAGTTTGATTTCATTCTTGTGACTGATTTCGAGCAACAGCCTTATGGTAAAGAAGGGCAACAAGGTGAATGGGTCGATCTTGAATCATTGAGTCAATACGCATTCCCTGAAGCGAATGTGCCCATTTTAGAGCGAGTAATAAAAGAGTTTTCGTAATTGCTAGCCTGAGTTTGAGATTGTTGTTAGTTTAAAGAGATTAATCGAATGAACGTTGCTGCGACAGATGAGCAGTGACGGTAACCAAAACAATGGAGATATTCGCAGTGGTAAGAATTGCAATTGCAGGAGCAGCTGGCCGTATGGGTCGTAACTTGGTGAAAGCCGTTCACCAAAATTCAGAAGCAAGCGTTGGCGCTGGTTCAGAGCGCCCAGAGTCATCTTTGGTCGGTGTTGATGTTGGCGAGTTATGCGGTGAAGGCCGTTTTGATGTAGCTCTAGTCGATGACCTTTCGAAAGCGATTGAAGAGTTTGACGTGATCGTCGACTTTACCGCACCTGTGAGCACATTAGCGAATATTGAACTTTGTAAACGTCACGGAAAGAAGCTAATTATCGGTACGACAGGTTTCTCTGAAGAAGAGAAACAGGTGATTGATGCGGCGTCAAAAGAGATGCCTATCGTAATGGCTCCTAACTACAGCGTTGGTGTAAACCTAGTGTTCAAGCTGCTAGAAAAGGCCGCTAAAGTGATGGGCGATTATTGTGATGTTGAGATCGTTGAGGCTCACCATCGCCATAAAGTCGATGCGCCGTCAGGCACTGCGATTGGTATGGGCGAAGCTATTGCTGGTGCGATGGGCAATGATCTAAACGATGTCGCTGTATGGTCACGTGAAGGTATTACTGGCGAGCGTACCAAAGACGAGATCGGCTTTGCGACGATTCGTGCCGGTGACATCATTGGTGAACATACTGCAATGTTTGCTGATATTGGTGAGCGCGTTGAAATTACCCATAAAGCAACGGATAGAATGACCTTTGCTAATGGTGCAATCAAGGCAGCTGTTTGGCTAAATGACAAGCCAGCAGGCTTTTATACCATGACTGATGTCCTTAGTTTGAATGACCTGTAAATAGATATTTATGCGCTGGCAATTGCCGGCGCTTTCTTTATTTGGTGGCTTTTCCTTAATAATCTCTCTTCTACGATCTTCCTTCTACTTTCTTCTTATCGCCATTTTCCCTCTATTTTTATGCTATTTATGCAGGCTTTAGTGTGTTTTTTGTTTTAGATCTTTAAATTATCATGTTTTCTCTTGGTATTTATCGATTGCGTTTTGTCGCTGATATTTTTGGCACTCTATGGTTAGCTAAAACGACGGGTGAAAATTAGAAAATCGTAATATTCCTATTAATTGAGTATGAAAGTTGAACTTTTGAAGCTTTGGTAAAGGAAATTGAATTAGTTCTTACAAATGTTTAATTTCTTTTGCGTTAAATGTTGACACGTATCACGCAGATCACTAAAATACCGCCAATTTGTCTAATTTCCATAAACACGCAGTTTTTGGTGTTGCAGGAAGGTAGATTTGCAAATTAAATCAATTTTAATGCATTTTTATTTCTGGAGGTTGTCTTGAAGAAGTCAGCACTACTCGTCCTAGAAGATGGGACAGTATTTCACGGTGAAGCCATTGGCGCTGTAGGTTCTGCAGTTGGTGAAGTCGTTTTTAATACCTCGATGACGGGGTACCAAGAAATCCTCACTGATCCTTCCTATTCTCAGCAAATCGTTACCCTTACTTACCCTCACATTGGCAATACCGGAACCAATTCCGAAGATGAAGAATCTTCTTCAATCCATGCTCAAGGCCTTGTGATTCGCGATCTCCCTCTAATCGCTTCTAATTTCCGTAATGAACAATCCCTTTCTGATTACCTTAAGTCGCAAAACGTTGTTGGTATCGCTGATATCGATACTCGTAAGCTGACGCGTATTCTTCGTGAAAAAGGCGCACAGAACGGTTGTATCGTAGCTGGCTCTTCAGTAAACGATGGAAATTTAGACGAAGCTTTGGCTCTAGCTAAAGCAAAAGAATTCCCTGGCCTGAAAGGTATGGACCTTGCGAAAGAAGTTACAACAAAAGAAGCGTATCAATGGAAACAAGGTTCGTGGACGCTTACGGGTGGACTTCCTGAAGCGAAAGCAGACTCTGAATTGCCATACCACGTTGTTGCTTATGACTTCGGCGCAAAACGAAACATCTTACGAATGCTTGTTGATCGCGGCTGCCGCCTAACGGTTGTTCCTGCTGAAACTTCAGCAGAAGAAGTACTCGCTCTGAACCCTGATGGTGTTTTCCTTTCAAATGGCCCTGGTGACCCAGAACCATGTACTTACGCAATTGAAGCAACAAAAGTGTTCCTAGAAAAAGGTTTACCAATCTTTGGTATCTGTCTAGGTCACCAGATTCTTGCTCTTGCGTCAGGCGCTAAGACAGTGAAGATGAAGTTTGGTCACCACGGTGCAAACCACCCGGTTAAAGATTTAGATCGTGATGTTGTGATGATTACTTCACAAAACCACGGCTTTGCTGCTGACGAAGATACGCTTCCAGAGACATTACGAGCGACTCATAAGTCTCTATTTGATGGTTCTCTACAAGGTATCCACCGTACAGATAAGCCAGCATTTAGCTTCCAAGGTCACCCAGAAGCAAGCCCAGGTCCAGAAGACGCAGCGCCGTTATTCGACCACTTTATTGAACTAATCAAACAGCACACAGTGTAATTCGGAGTAGTAGATAATGCCAAAACGTACTGACATTAAAAGTGTTCTAATTCTGGGTGCTGGTCCGATTGTTATCGGTCAAGCATGTGAGTTTGATTACTCTGGTGCTCAAGCTTGTAAAGCACTTCGCGAAGAAGGTTACCGAGTTATTCTTGTAAACTCGAACCCAGCGACAATCATGACTGACCCAGACATGGCTGATGCGACTTACATCGAACCTATCCAATGGGAAGTGGTTCGTAACATCATCGCTAAAGAGAAGCCAGATGCAGTTCTACCGACAATGGGTGGCCAAACTGCACTTAACTGTGCGTTAGATTTAGAAAAATACGGCGTACTTGAAGAGTTCGGCGTAGAGATGATTGGCGCAACTGCTGACGCTATCGATAAAGCTGAAGACCGCTCTCGTTTTGATAAAGCAATGAAATCGATTGGTCTTGAGTGTCCAACGGCTGATACAGCGAAAACGATGGAAGAAGCTTACAAAGTTCAAGAAATGGTTGGTTTCCCTTGTATCATTCGTCCATCGTTTACGATGGGTGGTACAGGCGGTGGTATCGCTTATAACAAAGAAGAATTTGAAGAAATCTGTCGTCGTGGTTTGGACCTATCTCCAACTAACGAACTTCTTATCGATGAATCACTTATCGGTTGGAAAGAGTACGAGATGGAAGTGGTTCGCGACAAGAACGACAACTGCATCATCGTATGTGCGATTGAAAACTTTGACCCAATGGGTATTCACACGGGTGACTCGATCACAGTGGCTCCGGCTCAAACGCTGACAGACAAAGAATACCAACTAATGCGTAACGCTTCTCTAGCGGTACTGCGTGAGATTGGTGTTGAAACGGGTGGTTCAAACGTACAGTTTGGTATCAACCCGAAAGATGGCCGTATGGTTATCATCGAGATGAACCCACGTGTATCTCGTTCTTCTGCACTTGCTTCTAAAGCAACAGGTTTCCCAATCGCTAAGATTGCAGCGAAACTGGCTGTTGGCTTTACGCTAGACGAGCTAATGAATGACATCACTGGCGGCGCAACACCAGCATCATTCGAACCAACAATCGACTACGTAGTAACTAAGATTCCTCGTTTTAACTTCGAGAAATTTGCAGGTGCTAACGACCGTCTAACGACGCAAATGAAGTCGGTTGGTGAAGTTATGGCTATCGGCCGTAACCAACAAGAATCTCTACAGAAAGCACTTCGCGGTCTAGAAGTAGGCGCAACTGGTTTTGACGAAATGGTTGACCTAGATGCACCTGACGCTCTAACGACGATTCGCCATGAGCTTAAAGAAGCTGGTTCTGACCGTATTTGGTACATCGCAGACGCTTTCCGTGCTGGTATGTCAGTTGATGGTGTATTCAACCTAACGCAAATTGACCGTTGGTTCCTAGTTCAAATCGAAGACATCGTAAAACTAGAGCAAGAACTTAAAGCGAAAGGCTTTGCTGGTCTGAATAAAGACGAGCTAATGAAGCTTAAGCGTAAAGGTTTTGCTGATGCTCGCCTGTCTAAGATTCTAGGTGTGGCTGAAAGTGAAATTCGTCGTCTACGTGACCAATACGATATTCACCCAGTCTACAAGCGCGTAGATACGTGTGCGGCTGAGTTCTCTTCTGATACGGCTTACATGTACTCATCTTACGATGACGAATGTGAATCGAACCCAACAGACAAAGAGAAAATCATGATCTTAGGCGGCGGTCCAAACCGTATCGGCCAAGGTATTGAATTCGATTACTGTTGTGTACACGCATCTTTAGCACTACGTGAAGATGGCTACGAAACAATCATGGTTAACTGTAACCCTGAGACAGTTTCCACAGACTACGATACGTCTGACCGTCTGTACTTTGAACCAGTAACGCTGGAAGACGTACTAGCAATCGTTCGTGTTGAGAAGCCAAAAGGCGTTATCGTTCAGTACGGTGGTCAAACACCACTAAAACTGGCTCGTGAGCTTGAAGCTGCTGGCGTACCAATCATTGGTACTAGCCCAGACGCAATCGACCGTGCAGAAGACCGTGAGCGTTTCCAAGTTGCTGTTGACCGTCTTGGTCTTCTACAACCAGAAAACGCGACAGTAACAACAATGGAGCAAGCGGTAGAGAAATCTCGCGAAATCGGCTTCCCATTAGTTGTTCGTCCTTCTTATGTTCTTGGTGGTCGTGCGATGGAAATCGTATACGACGAGCAAGACTTACGTCGCTACTTCAACGAAGCTGTAAGTGTTTCAAACGAATCTCCAGTACTACTTGATAGCTTCCTAGATGATGCAATTGAAGTAGACGTTGATGCGATTTGTGACGGTGAGCGCGTTGTTATTGCGGGTATCATGGAGCATATCGAACAAGCGGGTGTTCACTCTGGTGACTCAGCATGTTCTCTTCCTGCTTACACGCTAAGCCAAGAAATCCAAGACGTAATGCGTGAGCAAGTTGAAAAGCTAGCGTTCGAGTTGGGTGTTCGTGGTCTAATGAATACGCAGTTTGCTGTTAAGAACAACGAAGTGTACCTAATCGAAGTTAACCCTCGTGCAGCACGTACAGTACCGTTCGTATCGAAGGCAACAGGCGCAGCAGTCGCTAAGATTGCAGCTCGTGTTATGGCAGGTCAATCGCTAGAGTCTCAAGGCTTTACGAAAGAAATCATTCCACCATACTACTCAGTGAAAGAAGTTGTTCTTCCGTTCAACAAATTCCCTGGTGTTGACCCACTATTAGGCCCAGAAATGCGCTCTACTGGTGAGGTTATGGGTGTTGGTGCAACGTTTGCTGAAGCATACTCTAAAGCTGAATTGGGTTGTGGCAACATCTACCCAGAAGGCGGCCGTGCACTTCTTTCTGTTCGCGAAGGCGACAAAGAGCGTGTTGTTGACCTAGCATCTAAGCTATCTAAGCTTGGTTACCAGCTAGACGCAACACACGGTACTGCGGTTATCCTTGGTGAAGCGGGTATCAACCCACGTCTAGTAAACAAGGTACACGAAGGTCGTCCTCACATTCTTGACCGTATCAAGAACAACGAGTACACGTACATCGTGAACACTGCAGCTGGCCGTCAAGCGATTGAAGATTCTAAAGTTCTTCGTCGTGGCGCACTGGCTGAGAAAGTGAACTACACGACTACGCTAAACGCTGCATTCGCGACTTGTATGGCGCACACTGCAGACGCGAAAACGTCAGTAACTTCAGTTCAAGAGCTACACGCACAAGTTAAAGCTTCTCAAGCTTAATTGACTCACGTGTATCGCTGTTAAGCGGATATAAATGCTCAAAGCCCACTCTTCGGAGTGGGCTTTTTTATGTCTGTCATCTGGCGAAAGTCTGGTAATGGCTAAATGATGAAAATTTGGAATAGGTTACAATCTTGTGTTTCGTTGTTGATTGTTTGCTCACGGTGGTAAGTTGTCGCTTCACGAGAATTTAAGGCGTTGGGTATATGGAAATCACTCTAGAAATATTGGCTATCTTGTTTGTTGTTGCAACGGCAGCAGGCTTTATTGATGCAATGGCTGGCGGCGGTGGATTATTGACTCTACCAGCATTGCTAGCGGCTGGAGTACCACCAACGCAGGCACTGGCAACCAACAAACTTCAAAGTTCTTTTGGCAGCTTCTCCGCCAGTTGGTATTTCGTACGCAACGGTATCGTTAGTATTAAAGAAATGCGCCTCGCGATCTTCTGTACTTTTATTGGGTCTGCAATTGGCGCCGAGTTAGTGCAGCATATTGATGCGAGCTTATTGACGAGCATGATCCCCTTACTGCTTATCGCGATCTCTCTCTATTTCCTATTAGCACCCCAAACTAGAGCGTCTGAAGGTAAGCAAAAGATGTCTGAAGCCGTGTTTGCTTTGTGCATTGGTGGCGGTGTTGGTTTCTACGATGGCTTCTTTGGCCCAGGAACGGGTTCTATTTTCACCGTCTGTTTTGTCGCTATCGGCCATTTCTCTTTAGTGGATGCAACGGCACGTACTAAGGTTCTTAATTTCACTTCGAATATCGCAGCTTTAATCTTCTTTATTTTGGCTGGTTTACCCATCTGGGAACTAGGCTTAGTGATGGCGGTTGGTGGCTTTATGGGCGCTCAGCTTGGCGCTAAAGTAGTGGTGACAAAAGGGCAGAAATGGATTCGCCCCCTTGTGATCGTGATGTCGATGTTAATGGCGTCTAAACTGCTTTGGGAACAGCATCAACAATGGATTCTATCAGTATTTTAACTCGCGGAGATTGATAGCTGTTCGGCCTTACACAGATATGAATAGGTCGAATTAACCCCTCTAATTCAGCGAAGCTAAATAGGTATTGAGGCTCAATATTGAGTGTCTTTACGATAGAGAGCGGGATCAAAGCCGGCCCCGTTCCTCCCAACGCTAGCTGGGCTGCTGCGGTGTAGGCATCCATCTCCATCAAGGGTTTGATGCCAAACTTTTCAAGCACAGATAACTGATACGAGTTTGCCGGATTGGTCATGTCGTTAGTAATGACCATTGGAGGAAGCTCCGTTAACGGCGACTTACTTACTATGTAAAACGGCTCATCAAACAGGTGGAATGTCATCAACCCATGATGCGGCGGCAGTAAACCAGCACACAACCCTAAGGTCGCCTTGCCAGATTGCACTCGCTCTATGATTCTTGGGGTATGGTTAGTGGTAATGGTGATGTATTTATCTTGCTGGATAAATTGGCCCATCATCTCACCTAGATAACCCGCGATCAGCGACTTAGAGCTATCTAAGGTGATGAGAGTGGTATCTTCCAACTCTTGCTGCTCATAAATAAGACCACGAAGCTCATTGAATGCAGGGCCGATACTCTCGATTAATGCAATCGCATCTGGCGTCAGTTTGATCTGTCGACCACTCGGTTCTATGAGTTTCTTGCCTAACTTCTTCTCTAAATTAGCAATCCGTTTGCTGACCGCTGATTGGCTGATATAAAGCAAACTGCCGGTGCGGCTCATGGTTTTTGCTTTACTTAAAACCAATAGAGTTTCGATTCCTTCGAGTAGCATTGAGTTATATTCATGAAAGTTGGGAATGATTAAACCAAGTTACCTCAAACGCCATTCATTCTCTAGTCTGAGCTCATAGATATCAGACCAGCTAGGTGTTTTGACGTTAGCTCGTTAATTAGGAAATTAGCTCGTTAGGTTTTCTTAACTAGACTCGCGATGCGTTGGCCAAAATAGAAAGCGGTTTTAAGATCATTACTATTGATGTGATTATCGTTGCTCTCAGCCGTCTGATCATCACTGGCGACCAAACCAATACTTGAACCGGTGCGATTCAAACCTAAATCATCAATATGCTTTGAGATATCAAGCCCTGCCCAAATCATGCCATGCTGACAAGCCAGAGTGAAAAAGCTCAGTAGGGTTTGCTGTTGTTCACCGTTAAGGCTACCACCAGTGGTAAAGCCTGCTGCGAGTTTATTTCGCCACGCTTTCTTACAGTAGCTATCACTGCTCGCATCCATAAAGCTCTTAAATTGAGCTGCTGGTGAGCCCATGTAGGTTGGCGCGCCAAAGATAATCGCATCACAATTGTCTAATGCGCTGAGCTTATCGTCATTGTCATATCTTCCTTCGACTATTTCAGAAGAGAGCACCTCGATGAGCAGTGCTGAGTTAGATTGTTGAGTGTTAATGCCTTCTGCGATTGTCTCAGCGACTTGCTTAGTCGCTCCATTCTTAGAGAAGAAAACAATGCCTACTTTATTGATACTCATCTTGAACTCCTTATTGGCAGACTATATTAGTAAACAAAATAATTTATAAAGTTATTTGTTTATTAATATAGCCTGTGAATTAGATAAGTAAACAAAAAACATTACTAACCTAGTGGTGAATGAGTTAATGAGCTAACTAGAGTGTTAGGAAAGGAGGGGATCTTTGAATAATGGAAATAGAGGGGATAAGTACTTTGAAAGCGAATTAAAAAAGGCTCCTTTGCGGAGCCTCTTAGTCATCGTTCTATCTATTTGATAGCGAAGGTTGGCAATGACAAGTGCCAGCGAATAGCGCCAAGCCTAATCAATAGTGTTGTGAACACACCGGCCAAAAATGCGGTTTCTGAATCGTGCCCCATGAGAATCGCCATGGTATGGAAAGCACCACCAATGATACAAGCCGTGGCGTAGACTTCACTTCTTAAGATCATCGGCACTTCACGGGCAAGCACGTCACGGATAATACCGCCACCACAGCCTGTGATAACACCCATGATAATAGCCACTAATGCCGAGTCTTGATAATTCAGCGCTTTCTCAACACCAATGCCAACAAATACGGCTAAGCCTATCGCATCACATACCGGCAATATCCACCAAGCCAGACGTTTAGGACGTCTTACAATAATCATGGTCAGCAAACAGGTAGTGATAATGACCCAAAGGTAGGTGGTATCGGTGATCCAAAACACGGGAGTCGCACCCAATGCCATGTCACGGATAGTGCCGCCGCCAATCGCGGTCACGCTGCCTAGAACGGCTACGCCAAAGGGGTCCATCTTAAGACGGCCAGCGACAAATACGCCTGAGACAGCAAAAATGGCAGTGCCAAATAAATCGATAATATAAAGCAGCATGGAGTCCATGATACTGGTGCTCTTATAGTTAAAATTGTAGGGACAGGTCGGTGGCGAATTGTACGAAAAAACGCAGCAAATAGTTAGTGATTTTGCCTAGCTCTATCGAAGAAATCGCATACTTGTTGGATCGCTTTCAAAGTTCTCGTTGTCGGGCGATTAATCCAGTCAGAATTGAGTGACCAAATCTGATTTTGAGCGACTGCTGGGATCTCGTCCTCCCAAGTTTGCCACATGGTTCCATTCTCAATTGCGTGCTGAGAAGTGAAGATCACTTGCGGTTTCCTTAATACAACTTGTTCAATACCAACTTGTGGATAAGGGGAAGCACTGTCTTCGAAAATATTCTGGCCGCCACAAAACTCAAACACCTCACTTGGCCAGTGCCCTTGAGCGACGGTGATGATCGGCTTTTCACTTAGCTGATAAAAGTAGTTTACGGGTTCGGCATCTTTATATTTTAGTCTCAATGCGTTGAGTTTTTCTTTGTACTGCTTGGCATTGTTTTTCCCAATACTCGGATCACTGGAGTATTGGCTGAGTTGTTCAATATTGGTCGCAATGCTGTCTAGGCTTTTGGTTTTCGAGTAGTAAATATTAAACCCAAATTGCTCTAGTTTCGCGAGTTCTCTGGGCGGGTTTCCCGCTGGCCACGCAAGAATCAAATCAGGTTGCAGTGCGATGATCTTCTCAACCTTGATGCCTTGATAGTTTGCCACTTTTTCAAGCTGGTCTGCTTGTGGTGGGTAATCACTCCGCTCACTTACCGCAACAAGGTTATCACCTAAGCCAGCACTGTACGCGAGTTCAGTGGCGTGAGGAGCAAGGCTTACTACGCGTTGAGCTGGCTGTACTTTTTCTGGAGTCAGCGATGTTTCTTCCGCAAATGATAAAGGCAGCCATAAGCTGGAAGACAAAAGAGTAAGGCTTGTAACAAGTGCTGAAGGTTTCACTCTAAATCCCTTGGTGAACAAATAGTAAGATTAGGCTTTGTAAAAATATCCAGATAGCAATACGACCAAACAGCAGCTTCTGAACCTGAGATAGATGCAGAGCTGATGGGGCGATTCTTCCACCCAATTTTGCGCGAATGGCTTTGGTGTTGTTGTAAATAGCAGGGCCACCCAATGATAATTCCAGCTTGTTGCCAACGGCCGTGATCAACCAAGCAGGCCCAGGCAGTGGCCAAGAACGGCTTTGGGCAAGCATCATCTTGGATGTGTGCATTGCTTTATCACCACATACGATCATCAAAGCAAACAAACGCATCGGTATGAATTCTAGGATAGCGACTATCTTGATAGCCGTTGAGCCGAACGGAGAAAATTGCTTGCGACTTGGCGACCAAGCTCGAGCTAACTCGACTACAAGGCGATACATTAAAGCCGCAATTCCACCACCAATGGCGTACCAGAATAAAACACATACCACATTGCGAGCGTAACCCATGATGATGGTTTCAGCAGCGGCTTTGCCAAGCCCAAGTGATGACAGTGATTCAGTTTGACGATTTACAACCGGAGCCAGTAACTGACGAGCGGCAGCTTTATCTTCTCGACCAAGCGCTTTGATCAGCTGATTTGCTAGCTTTTCATTATTGCGCCAATCAATCGCCAGTAATAACAGCGCTAATTCAAACAGTTGAGATTGCCAAACCAATGGTTGCAGTGCCAATAGAATTATCAGAGTCGGCAGTACCATTACGCCCCAGGCTAATGTGCCCGAGATTAAGCTTTGGGAATAGTTTTGGTTGTTATTAACCTTGCTTGCTAAAAGCTCAGCAAACTTATGCCATAAGGTCGTAGGGTGTGCGGCATGGGGGATAGGTAAAATCAAATGAAAAAGCAGTGCTCCCCACATTACAAGGAGCACGCCATTTGCAAATACCTGATCAAACAGTGTTTGCATGTCTAGTCGCTTACTTTAGTAGGGCAACCATCTTGATAACCATTTCTGAAGAGCTTTGAGCTGCTAGTGGCAGGAACTCTTCGAAGCTCATTGGTGATTCTTTGTCTGCAACGTCAGATATTGCACGAACAACCACGAATGGTACTTGGAATTGGTGACAAGCTTGAGCGATAGCCGATGCTTCCATCTCTACAGCAACCACTGATGGGAAGTGCTTGCGGATGAACTCTTGGCGTTCTGCTGTGCAAACAAATGCGTCGCCAGTACAGATAAGACCGCGAACAGCGTGCTTATCTTCCATTTGCGCTAGTGCTTGTTCAGCAACAGCCATCAATTTGTCGTCCGCTTTGAACGCTGCTGGTTGACCTGCCATTTGGCCGATTTCGTAACCAAAAGCTGTAACATCTGCATCGTGGTGACGAACTTCAGTTGAGATAACCACATCGCCAAGGTTCAGTGTTGAATCAAAACCGCCAGCAGAGCCCGTGTTCAGTACTACGTCTGGTTGGTATTCGCTTAGTAGGATTGAAGTACCCACTGCAGCGGCTACTTTACCAATGCCTGATTGAAGCAAAACAACGTCAACACCA
This sequence comes from Vibrio sp. SG41-7, assembly GCF_014164465.1. Classification (NCBI taxonomy): domain Bacteria; kingdom Pseudomonadati; phylum Pseudomonadota; class Gammaproteobacteria; order Vibrionales; family Vibrionaceae; genus Vibrio; species Vibrio sp. SG41-7. The sequence continues at coordinate 92,782 of NZ_JACJFF010000002.1, forward strand.
TTTATCTGACCAGAGAAAAAGGTACAACCGCCTTTATTAACTTCAGTAATGTCTGAAATTGCTGCCTTTAGGATCGCAACTTCTTGCTCCATTGCGCCAATGATGCCGATTTTCATGTGTAGTCTCTTAATAAATAATATTTAAACAGTAGAGCGAAATTGTAGCATGGATAAGAAGTGTCGAGCGACTGCCCAGAGGCACTTCTCATCCGAATAGCAGCGATTTATCTGCGTATTCTTTTATCTATTTGATCAGGCCTTCGCTTTTTAAGCTAGCGCGAAGTTGTTCAGCACGCTTTCGGTTTACGCCAAAATCAGAGTGACCAGTACGAGACTCTGAACGCACGATCAGTTTGCCATCAGTGATCTTAAGTTCTAAGTCATCGACAAAGCGCATGATGCGAGAAGTACATTCAACACGCAGGTAATCTTCTGTTTTACTCGCGGTTTTCGATCCCGGTAAGGTTAGCGCAACCTGCTCAATCGCATCTAAGTTTGCTGAATCTGATAACTCAAACGCGGCCAATGTATGCTGTTCACGGTCATCTTGAGTTGATACGCAGTTTGGTTTGTCTCCACAAGGTGATGAAGTTCTGTCTTTCATGTCCGTGATTCCTTGGCTACAAGCGGTTAAGGTCAAAAGAGATAGAGAAAGGAGAGCGGCTTTTTTCATAGTGTTTCCTATGGCGTTGTTTTAGTTTTAATTCTAGTTATCGGTATTGGTTCTTTTGCGATTGTTCTAATTATTTATCGTTGTGCTTGTCATCAAACGTATCGAATTGAAAAAGGATCCATGATTGGATCCTTTTTTATAGTAACGAACTGAGTAATAAAGGAAACCCTACACCAATCACACTTCTAGGTAGTCCAAGATCCCTTCTGCTGCTTTACGGCCTTCATCGATAGCGGTTACCACTAAGTCAGATCCTCGAACGGCATCACCACCTGCAAAGATCTTACTGTTGGTGGTTTGGTATTGAAATTCTTGTTTACCGGGAGCCTTGATGCGACCCCATTGGTCGAGCTCTACACCAAATGGTTCTAGCCACTCCATTGCATGAGGTTGGAAACCAAATGCCATGATAACGGCGTCTGCTTCAAGAACATGCTCACTGCCTTCTACGGGTTCCGGACGACGGCGACCTGCGTCATCGGGTTCACCTAGCGCCGTTTTCACCACTTTGACGCCAGTAACATGACCAGATGAATCGGTTTCCAATGCTAATGGCTGAAGGTTGAACATGAACTTCACGCCTTCTTCTTTTGCATTCTTCACCTCACGGCGAGAGCCTGGCATGTTGGCTTCATCTCGGCGATAAGCACAGATGACGTTAGCAGCATGCTGACGAATAGACGTTCGTACACAGTCCATCGCGGTATCACCACCACCAAGCACAACCACTTTTTTGCCTTTCATGTCGATGAATGGTGTTGGGTTGTCCAGTTCCATGACCTTGTAGGTATTGGAAACAAGGAAGGGTAGGGCATCATAAACGCCCGGTGCTTCTTCGTTGTCTAACCCAGCACGCATATTTTTATAAGTACCGACCCCTAAGAAAACAGCATCATAGTCATCGACCAATTGTTGTAGTTGAACGTCTTTACCGACTTCGGTATTCATCTTAAATTCGACACCCATACCACTAAAGATACGGCGGCGGTTTTCCATGATGCCTTTCTCGAGTTTGAACGATGGAATACCAAACGTCAGTAGGCCTCCGATCTCTGGGTAGCGGTCAAATACTACAGCCTTCACACCGTTTCGAACTAAGATATCCGCTGCTGCAAGGCCTGCTGGGCCTGCGCCGATGATCGCGACCTTTTTGTCGGTCCATTCAACGTGAGACATATCTGGCTTCCAGCCCATCTCAAACGCTTTGTCATTGATGTATTTTTCAATGTTGCCGATGGTTACTGCGCCGAAATCGTCGTTGAGGGTACAAGAGCCTTCACATAGACGATCTTGAGGACAAACTCGTCCGCAAACCTCAGGCAAGCTGTTGGTTTGATGGGACAGTTCAGCCGCTTCGATAATGCGCCCCTCATTGGCAAGTTTGAGCCATTGAGGGATGTAGTTATGGACTGGGCACTTCCATTCACAGTAGGGGTTACCACAGTCTAAACAGCGGTCGGCTTGTGCCTTAGCTTGTTGCTTCGTGAAAGGTTCGTAGATCTCTACAAACTCAATCTTACGTATCTTGATTGGTTTCTTCGCTGGGTCTACGCGATTCACATCAATAAATTGGTATACATTCTGGCTCATGATTGGCTCCTTCCAATTATTGCGCTTGAACACGAAGTTCAGCAGAGCTGCGGCTTTGGTGACCGAGCAAGGTGTTGAGATCCGCCGTCTTCGGCTTCACTAGGTAGAACTTTGGAATCCATTCATCAAAGTTCGCCAGAATAGCTTCAGCGTGTACTGAGCCAGTCTCTTCTAAGTGCTCCGCAATCAAGCCGCGCAGGTGTTCTTGGTGGATAAATAGGTCCGACAGAGAAAGTGCTTCGACCGATTCGTTGTTTACACGGCCTTGGAAGTCTTCATTCTTATCCATCACATAAGCAAACCCACCTGTCATACCGGCGCCGAAGTTCACTCCGGTTGCGCCAAGAATGGCAACAATACCACCGGTCATGTATTCACAGGCATTGTCACCTGCACCTTCAATCACGGCAACGGTGCCTGAGTTACGCACGCCAAATCGTTCGCCTGCAGTACCAGCTGCAAATAGCTTGCCTCCGGTCGCACCATACAAACAAGTGTTACCTATGATGGTCGCTTCGTTACAAACAAATGCAGTGCCTTGGTGAGGTTTGATAACCACCTTACCGCCTGCCATGCCTTTGCCGACATAGTCATTGGCATCGCCTGTCAGATATAGCTCAACGCCGCCAGCGTTCCAAACCGCAAAGGATTGGCCTGCTGTGCCATCGAGATACAACTTAATTGGTGACCCCGCCATACCTTGGTTCCCGTAACGTTTGGCAATTTCGCCAGAGATACGAGCGCCAATCGAGCGATCGGTGTTGATTACGTTGTAGTAAAGGCTGGTGGATTGACGTTTCTCAATCGCATCAATGGCATCATCAAGGATCTGTTGGTTGAGTTGCGCTTTATCAAATGGTGCGTTTGGCTCGGTCCAAAACAGTGGGTGACCTTCTGGAGATACCGGAGCTTCGAGTATTGAAGAGAGATCGAGTTTACTCTGTTTCGCAGTCAGGCCTTGAACGGCTTCAAGTAGATCCGTGCGACCAATCAGGTCTGTCAGTTTTTCGACTCCAAGTTCTGCAAGGTACTGGCGAACTTCGTCGGCTAGGCCGGTAAAGTAGTTCACTACCATGTCTGGCAGGCCTTTGAAGTATTCACGGCGTAGTGTTTCATCTTGAGTCGCAACGCCCGTTGCACAGTTGTTTAGGTGACAAATTCGTAAGAACTTACAACCCATCGCGACCATTGGCGCAGTACCAAAACCAAAACTCTCTGCACCTAAAATCGCGCCCTTGATAACATCGAGTCCGGTTTTTAAACCACCATCGACTTGCAAGCGGATCTTATGGCGTAGGCCATTGGCCACCAGTGCTTGTTGAGTTTCCGCTAAGCCAAGCTCCCAAGGGCAACCTGCGTATTTTACCGAGGTCAGCGGGCTTGCCGCGGTACCACCGTCGTAACCGGAGATCGTAATCAAGTCGGCATAGGCTTTCGCCACACCAGTAGCAATGGTGCCCACACCCGGTTCCGATACTAACTTCACTGAAACCAAGGCTTTAGGGTTCACTTGCTTAAGGTCGAAAATAAGCTGCGCTAGATCTTCGATAGAATAAATATCGTGGTGCGGAGGAGGGGAGATCAGTGTTACCCCTTGAACTGAGTATCTCAGTTTGGCGATTTCTGCGGTGACTTTATGCCCTGGCAGTTGGCCACCTTCACCCGGCTTCGCACCTTGTGCAACTTTGATTTGCAGAACATCCGCATTGGTTAAGTAATGTGGCGTCACACCAAAGCGACCGGAAGCTATCTGCTTGATACGAGAATTACGATCAGTACCAAAGCGTCGTGGATCTTCACCACCTTCACCAGAGTTGGAGTAGCCTCCTAATCGGTTCATCGCCATGGCCAATGCTTCATGAGCTTCAGGGCTCAAGGCACCAATCGACATCGCTGCAGAGTCGAAGCGTTTAAAGAGATCACTGCTCGGTTCGACTTTTTCTAATGCTAGAGGTTGAGCTGCTTTTTTAAGGCTCATTAAGTCACGCAGCATGGCAGCAGGACGAGCATTAACTTGCTTCGCAAAAGATTGATAATCGGAGGTTTCGCCTGTCTTTACGGCGGTTTGTAAGGTACTGACTACGTCTGGGTTGTAGGCGTGGTATTCACCGCCATGTACGTATTTGAGTAAACCACCATGTTCCAGTGGTTTACGTTTAGTCCATGCTTTACGAGATAGGTTATAGATATCTTGTTGGAAGTCGCTAAAGCTAGCGCCTTGGATACGAGTCGTTACGCCTCGGAAACACAAGTCAACGACATCGGTATGCAAACCGACCGCCTCAAATAATTGCGAGCAGCGATAAGAAGCAATCGTCGAGATACCCATCTTCGACATGATCTTATACAGACCTTTGTTGATACCGTTTTGGTAATTTTGCAATGCAGTGCGATAGTCTTTATCTAATGAACCGTCGTCCAACATTTTGCCCAGAGCTTCATAAGCGAGATACGGGTAAACCGCGGTGGCGCCGAAACCAAGCAATACTGCAAATTGGTGTGGGTCACGTGCGGTTGCTGTTTCAACCACGATGTTAGCATCACAACGTAGGTTGGTGTCAGCAAGTCTGGTTTGCACCGCACCTACAGCCATCGCTGCTGGAACCGGGAGCTTGCCTTTCTCTAAGTGCTTGTCTGAAAGTACAATCAAAACAGCACCATCACGGACCTCTTGCACCGCACGATCACACAAGTCATTAATGGCTTGTTCGAGATCTTTATCAGCAGGATTATAGTGCATGCTAAGAATCGCGTGGCCGTAGTGTTTTTGATTTAACTGCAGAAGTTGCTGCATGTCAGAGTAGACCAGAACTGGCGAATTAAATGTCACACGGTAGGCGTGACCGTCTGTTTCGCAGAACACGTTCATCTCTTGGCCGATACTGGTGGCTAAAGACATAACATGCTTTTCACGCAGTGGATCAATCGGTGGGTTGGTGACCTGTGCAAACATTTGACGGAAATAGTCAGTGACGAGACGTTCTTTCGAAGAGAGCACAGCCATCGGCGTATCATCGCCCATCGAGCCTACGGCCTCTTGTCCCATATCACCAAGCACACGCAGTACTTGGTCCGACTCTTCGTTGCTCATCGCAAACTGTTTTTGGTAGGTCTTGAGCGTGTCATCGTCAAAGCTGCGCTTACCGACTTGCTCATCGGGCAGATCGGAAAACGGTGTGAGTTTGTGAACGTTCTTTTCCATCCACTCTTTATAGGGATGGCGACCTTTAAGGTCATTATCGATCTCGTTAGATTGCCACAGTTTACCGCGGCGCGTATCTATGACGAGTAGTTCACCCGGGCCGACACGCCCTTTCTCTGCCACTTCGTCTGGCGCGTAATTCCAGATGCCCACTTCAGATGCCAGCGTGATCAGGTTGTCTTTGGTAATCACATAACGCGCAGGGCGTAAGCCGTTTCTATCTAGGTTACACGCAGCGTAACGACCGTCAGAAAGGACGATACCTGCAGGGCCATCCCACGGTTCCATGTGCTTGGAGTTGAAGTCGTAGAATGCACGCAGATCGGGATCCATGTCTGGGTGGTTTTGCCAAGCGGGCGGCACGAGCATACGCATCGCTCGGAATACATCCATACCACCGGCAAGGAACAGGTCGAGCATGTTATCTAGGCTTGATGAATCTGAGCCTGTCTCATTCACAAAGGGTGCGGCCGTTTGTAAATCGGGCAGCAGTGGTGAAGAGAATTTATAGGCACGAGCTTTAGCCCACTGACGGTTACCTTCGATGGTATTGATCTCACCATTGTGCGCCAAATAGCGGAATGGCTGAGCCAGTGGCCAACGCGGCTGAGTATTGGTTGAGAAGCGCTGGTGGAACAGGCATATCGCCGATTCCATACGTAAGTCAGCAAGATCGAGGTAAAATCGCGGAAGATCGGCCGGCATACACAGGCCTTTGTAAACCATGACTTGTGTCGAAAGGCTACAAATATAGAAATCTTTGTCTTCGGTGATCTGTTTTTCAATTCGACGACGAGCGATATAAAGGCGTCGTTCAATATCGCGTTCACGCCACCCAGCAGGTGCCGAGATAAACACTTGCTGAATATTGGGAACAGAATCTTTGGCGATTGGGCCCAATACGTCGGTGTTGGTCGGCACGACACGCCAACCTGCAACGGTTAACGTTTCTTGCGCGAGCTCTTTATTGACGATGTCTTGCGCGGATTGCGCTTTGATTGGGTCTTGGCTGAAGAAAATCATGCCGACAGCGTATTGCTTGCCGAGCTTGAAGTTATTCTCTTCTGCAATAATTCTGAGATAAGAGTCTGGCTTCTGTAACAATAAGCCACAGCCATCTCCTGTTTTACCATCCGCAGCAATACCACCACGGTGTGTCATGCGATCGAGGGCTGAAATAGCAGTTCGTACCAACTTATGACTCGGTTGGCCTTCCATTTGCGCTATTAAACCAAATCCACAGTTGTCTTTTTCAAGACTAGGATCATATAGAGCCATTGCAATTCTCCCTTTTGCTTCTCTGTCATCCAGACAGTAAATGACTAACTATTCATATACTTGTTATTTTTTATAAGCTTATAGTTTGTCTTTAGCTAGTTAAAACGTTATTGGTTGTGTTAACAAAACCTATTGGTTTTATTTTCACCAGCTTTACAACGTATAGCTAATTGTGTTTAAGGTCAAGTTCATGGTTAATTATCATGCGTAAACGCGATTAACCACGTAATAATCTAAAATAGTAGAATGATATCAAAGGGATATAAAAGGTAGATGTTAATGGGATTTAACATGTGCAACGAAGGGAATGTCCCAGGAGCCGTAAGGCAGATAGAAAAAAGGCTAGCATCGAGTGCTAGCCAAACATAAAAGTTAGGAAGGGTGTTGCTTTTCCTCTAGGCTAACGTCATCGACGTTAGCCCGAGAAATATTATGCGGAAAGCATGAGTGAATCAGCTTTTGCTTCTAAGTTTGAGTTACCCATTAAGAAGTCATCAATGGCAATTGCACATTCACGACCTTCATTAATACAACGTACAACCAGAGACTGACCAGTACGCATATCACCAGCAGCGAAAACGCCTTTCTGGTTCGTCGCAAAACCTTCAGAAGCGACGTTACCGCGCTCGTCCAGTTTAATGTCTAGTTGAGCAAGCACGCCTGTAGGCTCTGGGTGTAAGAAGCCCATTGCAAGGAATGCCATGTCACATGGAATAACACGTTCAGAGTTCGCTACTTCATCAAAACCTGGACGTTCGCCTGGTTTTGCGTCTTGCCAAACGATGTCAGCGATACGTAGACCCGTTACTTGACCTTGATCGTCGCTAATGAACTCTTTGGTTAAGATGTTCCAATGACGTTCACAACCTTCTTCGTGAGAAGTGGTGGTTTTCATGATCATTGGGTATTGAGGCCAAGGCATATTTGCAGGGCGTTTCTCTGGTGGGATCGGCATGATCTCAACTTGAGTAATGCTTGCTGCTTTATGACGGTTTGATGTGCCTACACAGTCAGAGCCTGTATCACCACCACCGATAACCACAATGTGCTTATCTTTAGCGTGAAGCTCTTGTGTCTTAAGATCTAAGTCGTTGGCACGGCGATTATTTTGACCAAGGAATTCCATGGCAAAATGAACGCCTTTAAGCTCACGACCTGGGATTGGTAAGTCGCGTGGAACCGTAGAACCACCCGTTAGCAATACCACATCAAACTCTTGGCGTAACTGTTGAGCATTAACATCAACACCGATGTGTTGGTTAACTTTAAATTCAACGCCAGCTTCAGCCATTAGGTTGATCTTACGATCAATTACGTCCATACCCAGTTTGAAATCTGGGATACCGAAGCGAAGTAGACCACCCACTTTCTCGTCACGTTCAAATACCGTTACCGAGTGACCGGCACTGTTTAGCTGCTCAGCTGCGGCTAAGCCTGCAGGGCCTGAACCGATAACTGCGACAGTTTTACCTGTGCGAGAGCGTGGTGTTTTAGGCTTTGCGTACCCTTCACGGTACGCAGTTTCTACAATCGTTTTCTCGATATTACAGATAGTGATTGGGTCTTGGTTGATGCCAAGAACACAGGCACTCTCACAAGGAGCAGGACAAACACGACCTGTAAACTCAGGGAAGTTATTGGTAGAGCTAAGAATGTTCCAAGCCTCTTCCCAGCTGTCGCGATAAACAGCGTCATTGAATTCTGGGATGATGTTACCAATCGGACAGCCGTTGTGACAGAAAGGTACGCCACAGTCCATACAACGAGATGCTTGAGTATTGATCTTTTCACCAAACTCTTCGTTAAGTACGAACTCTTTGTTGTCTTCAATTCGAACTGACGGGTCGAGCTTCTTTGGAAGCTCACGACCGTGTTCTAAAAATCCAGTAGGCTTACCCATTATACTGCCTCCACTTCTTCCGTTTGTGCCTGTTGTGCTTCAGCTTTACGCTTTTGAAGAACCGCTTTGTAGTCGCGAGGCATTACTTTAACTAGCGATGCAACACTTGCTTCAAAGTTGTCTAGGAAAGACTGAGCAACTTCACTTCCTGTGAATTCAACATGCTTAGTTAGCATATCCAGTAGAAGATCTTTATCTTCTTGTTCAATTGGATCTAGGTCTACAAGTTCTGCGTTGAGCTTAGTCTCGAAGTCACCTGCTTTATCCCAAACATAAGCGACACCGCCACTCATACCTGCAGCAAAGTTACGACCCGTTGAACCAAGGATAATTGCCGCGCCGCCAGTCATGTATTCACAACCGTGGTCACCAACACCCTCAACAACAACCTTCGCACCAGAGTTACGAACACAGAAACGTTCGCCAGCCATACCGCGAATGAAAGACTCACCAGAGGTTGCACCGTAGAAACATACGTTACCAACCACGATGTTATCTTCAGCAACGATAGTAGATCTTGCATCTGGGTACAGTACCAACGTACCGCCAGACAGACCTTTACCCCAGTAATCGTTTGCGTCGCCTTCTACTTCGAACTTAACGCCTTTCGCAAGGAACGCACCGAAAGATTGACCAGCACTACCGTGGAACTTAACGTTCATTGGCTGTGGTAAACCTTGGTCTTTGTAAACCTTCGAGATTTCGTTCGACAGCATCGTGCCTGCTGAACGATCCGTGTTGATGATAGGGAACTGAGCGGTAACCGCTTCACCCTTCTCAAGCGCTGGGATTGCAGCCTGAATCAACTTACGGTCTAGAACGTCTTCAAGATTATGATTCTGTGTTGTCTGGTTGTAGATACCATCTTCTGCACGAGCCTGCTCAATGTGCAGTACCGGTGTTAGATCTAGATTCTTGTACTTCCAGTGACCGATGTCATCACGAACTTTAAGTTTGTGCGATTGACCAACCATCTCATCGATAGAACGGAAGCCAAGTTCAGCCATTACTTCACGTAGACCTTCAGCCATGTATTGGAAGAACGTTACTACGTCTTCTACGCGGCCGTCGAAACGCTCACGAAGAGTTTTGTTCTGTGTTGCGATACCAACAGGACATGTATTCTTGTGACACTTACGCATCATGATACAGCCTTCAACAACAAGTGCTGCTGTTGCTACGCCCCATTCTTCAGCGCCAAGTAAGGTTGCAACTGCAAGGTCACGTGGTGTTTTCATCTGACCATCAGACTGAACAACGATACGGTTACGTAGGCCGTTTTTCAGCAGTGTCTGGTGCGTTTCCGCTAGACCTAGCTCCCAAGGCAGACCGGTGTGACGGATAGAAGACATCGGAGATGCACCCGTACCACCATCAAAACCTGCGATAAGTACTACGTCAGCTTTCGCTTTTGCTACACCTGATGCAATCGTACCTACGCCAGCTTCTGATACTAGCTTCACGTTTACACGGCCGTTACGGTTCGCGTTTTTCAGATCGTAGATCAGCTGAGCCAAATCTTCGATTGAGTAGATATCGTGGTGTGGCGGTGGAGAGATAAGACCTACGCCCGGAGTCGAGTGACGCGTTGCACCGATCCAGTCATCAACCTTATCACCAGGTAGTTGACCACCTTCGCCAGGTTTCGCACCTTGAGCCATCTTGATTTGCAGCTCATCAGCGTTAGATAGGTAGTAAGACGTTACACCAAAGCGACCAGAAGCCACCTGTTTGATTGCTGAACGTTCCCAGTCGCCATTTTCTTTACGCTCGAAACGTGCTGGATCTTCACCACCTTCACCTGAGTTTGATTTCGCGCCAATGCGGTTCATCGCGACAGCCAGTGTTGAGTGAGCCTCATGCGAGATTGAACCGAAGCTCATTGCGCCTGTTGCGAAACGCTTAAGGATTTTCTCAATAGGTTCTACTTCCGCTAGAGGAATAGAGCCTGCTGGGTTCTTGATGAAATCAAGTTGGCTACGTAGTGTTGCTGCGTTGTCGCCTTGAGCATCAACGGCGTTCGCGTACTTCTTGAATTGACCGTAATCTTTGTTACGCGTCGATTCTTGAAGTAGAGAAATGGTTTCTGGGTTGAATAAGTGCTTCTCACCACGTTGTTTCCACTGGTAAACACCGCCAACATCAAGAACTTGAGCTGGGATTTCACGAGCAGGGTAACCAACACGGTGACGAACTAATACTTCTCGTGCGATATCGTCGATCGTTAGACCTTGGATACGAGAAACAGTACCAGTGAAGTATTTTTCAACCACTGATTTACTAACACCAAGTGCTTCAAAGATTTGAGCGCCGTGGTAAGACTGCAGCGTAGAGATACCCATCTTCGAGAAGATCTTCAGTAGACCGCCGTTAACACCCTTACGGTAGTTATCGAATAACTCACGTGGATGAACGTTTGGATCTAGCTTCTTAGTACGTTGCAGTTCAACAATCGTTTCGATAACTAGGTATGGGTTAACTGCGTTTGCACCGTAACCAATTAAGGTTGCAAAGTGGTGTGTCTCACGAGCATCGCCCGTTTCAACAACGATGTCACACTTAGCACGTAAGCCTTTACGGATTAGGTGGTGGTGAACCGCGCCAACCGCCAGCATTGCTGGGATAGCTGCGTGGTTTGAGTTAACCGCACGGTCAGTCAGTAGGATGATAGAGTAGCCATCAATAACTGCATCTTCTGCATATTGGCAGATACGTTTAAGTGCGCGCTCTAACTTACCTTGGTCTCCGTTTGCTTGGAATACGATATCCAGCGTCTTCGATTGAAGGTGCTCATTATCGATTGCACGCAGTTTCTCTAACTCTGAGTTAGAAAGAACAGGAGACTCAAGTTCCACTTTTTGACAGTGCTCAGGTGTTTCAGCAAGTAGGTTCTGATCTTTACCTAGGTAAGTGTTCAGAGACATAACCATACGCTCACGAATCGGGTCGATCGGCGGGTTAGTTACTTGTGCAAACAACTGCTTAAAGTAGTTTGAAAGGTGCTGCGATTGATGAGAAAGAATCGCTAGCGGCCAGTCAGCACCCATTGCAGAAAGTGGCTCGTAGCCTGTTTTTGCAAGAGGGAGAATGATTTCGTTTACTTCTTCAGAGCTCACACCAAACGATTGTTGTTTGTGAAGCAGTTTCTCTGGAGAAGGTTGGTTAAATTCGTTGCTCGCATCCGGTAGCTTTTTCAAGCTCAGAAGGTTCTCTTCAACCCATTTTTCGTAGGGTTGCGACTTAGCGATACCGTCTTTCACTTCTTCATCAGAAATGATGCGGCCTTGCTCAAGGTCAGCAACGAAGATACGACCAGGCTGTAGACGACCACGGTATTCAACGTTTTCAGGTGCGATCTCAACAACGCCAGACTCAGACGCCATCACTAGGAAGTCGTCTTTTGTCACTGTGTAGCGAGAAGGACGCAGACCGTTACGGTCAAGAGTTGCACCAACTTGAACACCATCGGTGAAACATACTGACGCTGGGCCATCCCATGGTTCCATTACGTTCGCGTGGTACTGGTAGAACGCACGACGAGTTGGATCCATGTTTTTGTTTTCTTGCCATGCTTCCGGGATCATCATCATCAACGCATGCGGCAGAGTACGACCTGAAAGAACAAGCAGCTCAAGCGCCATATCGAAGTTTGATGAGTCTGAGCTACCTTCTTGACAGATAGGAAGCAGCATGTCGATTTCAGCTTGTGTAAACAGATCCGATTCTAGGATTGCTTCACGTGCTTTCATCCAGTTCAGGTTGCCGCGAACCGTATTGATTTCGCCATTATGCGCGATGTAACGGAAAGGCTGAGCTAGACGCCAACGAGGGAATGTATTGGTAGAAAAGCGAGAGTGTACGAGTGCTAGAGCTGTCACCATAGTTGGGTTTTGCAGATCTAGGAAGTACTGAGGAACTTGTTCAGTTGTTAGCTGACCTTTGTACACCAATGTCTTGTAAGACATAGAGTTGATGTAGAAGTCATCACCGATATTTGAAACGCTTTCTAGGCATACACGAACCGTGTAGTTACGTAGAACATACAGTTTACGCTCAAGCTCTTCTGGTGTGATACCAGGGCCGCCAGAAATAAATACGTGTTCAAATTGAGGTTCAGTGCTTAATGGGTCAGCACCAATCATTGAATTGTCAGTTGGAAGTTCACGGTAGCCGATAACTTCTAACTCAAGGCGTTGTGCATTGCGTTCTAGAATGTCACGACACTGTGCACGTTTGTATTCATCTTTAGGGAAAAGTACAACACCAACACCATATTTTTCAAAAGATGGCAGTTTAATTCCAAGCTTTACGGCTTCTTCTAGTAAGAATTCGTGCGGCTTCTGTAGCAGGATACCTGCACCATCACCAGAACACGGATCGCAGCCTTGGCCGCCACGGTGTTCCATACGTGCAAGCATATCGAGTGCTTGAGTTACTACATCATGAGATTTGCGATTCTTTAGATGCGCAACAAAACCGATACCACAAGCGTCATGCTCCAATTCAGGAGTATACAGACCCTGTGAGTTCTGCTCTTGATCTACCATAGATACATCCTTCCAGTTAAATCTAGGCGCAACTTATTTGTATTAAGTTAGCCTTGTCCTTTTATATTTATGGGTCTAAACCTGCCTATGCTGGCGGTTTGAATCCTTTCCGTATCTCGCAGGAAAAGTATTGCGAGAAAAACAATCCTTAGTGATATCCGTTTATTTTTAGCCACAAACTAGTGGTTTATATAGGTGGGATATGGGTATCACCGACTTATTGGCAAGTTTTAGATGTAAGTAAATACTCAAAAATAGCCAATATGTGTAAGTATCCTACAATTTTGTCTAGGCGAATTGCAATGAAAGTTGCTCCATGTAGACCATTTTTTTCGTTTTATTTTGAATTTAATGTCTAACAAATGTGCAACATTAGGCAAATAGAGCCGATTTTTTGCATGTTTATTGATATTTGATAGGTTGCTCGCAAAAAGCCTTGCGTAAACTAATTGGTCGAATTTTGCAGGGATGTAATTTTTTTTCAGAAAAAGACTGAGATTCATTTTTATTTACTTGAGCACTTTGAAAATATGCAATTACACGAGTTGGTTAATACTATCGGCCAAGACCTTCAACGTCGTTATGGCGAAAAGGTTCACAAGCTGACACTTCATGGTGGTTTTAGCTGCCCAAATCGAGACGGCACAATCGGTCGCGGTGGTTGCACTTTTTGCAATGTGGCGTCTTTTTCCGACGAACAAACTCAGATTCAAAGTATTGCCGATCAATTAAAAGACCGTGCGGGTGAGATTGCCCGTGCTAAGAAGTATCTTGCTTACTTTCAGGCATACACTAGCACTTATGCTGAAGTGCAGGTGCTCAAGAACATGTACGAAGAAGCCCTTAAAGCTCCGGGTGCCAATATTGTTGGCCTTTGCGTTGGTACAAGGCCCGATTGCGTGCCTGATTCTGTATTGGAACTGCTGTCGGGTTACGTGAAACAAGGCTATGAGATTTGGCTAGAGCTCGGACTACAAACGGCCAATGATAAAACCCTCAAGCGAATTAACCGTGGCCACGATTTCGCGGTGTATGAAACGATCACTCGGCGTGCTCGTGCTTTGGGGATCAATATATGTACTCACCTTATTGTTGGCCTGCCCAAAGAAACCAAAGCGGATAACCTTGAAACTTTAGATAAGGTATTAGCCGTTGGCACCGACGGTATTAAGCTGCACGGGCTCCATATAGTAGAGGGCAGTACCATGGCTAAGGCGTGGAAGGCCGGAAAGCTAGAAGCACCAAGCCTTGAGGAGTACATTGATATCGCGACTGAGGTGATTCAACGCACTCCAGCAAACGTGGTTTATCACCGAGTATCTTCTGCGGCGAGACGCCCGACGTTACTCTCTCCTTTGTGGTGTGAGAACCGTTGGTTAGCGATGACTGAGATTGGCCGTTCGCTTGATAAAACTGGCGCACAAGGCATCAAAACTGGCTCTGCATTCGAGTACACACTGCCCGTTTTAAACGCAGTCAATTGATAGAAAATGGTGACTGTCGGTAACAGCAGATAAAACCAACAAATAGTGGTAACATTTCCCTCACAGATTTTATGGTATAGATTGAGAGTAAATGGAACTGGTAATGACTTGGTTGTGGGACAGGGCGTATGGCTACGGTATTTATATCGTTGTTGTATTGCTGATTGCTCTCATCTGCTGGCATCTTTATTCACGTTATCAGTCGCATCTTGAAAAACTTCTACTCGCTACTCCATCGCCACTCTACTTTGTTGATGTTCGAAGTGGAGAGATCTTATATGCCAATCGCCAAGCTATGCAGCTGCTTGGTATTCGCCAAGTTGGCGTTAACTTTCGATTTCCTACCGTTGAAAGCGAGAATAGCTTTCGTCATTACTTAACCAATCACATCAACTCTCGATCATTTGAGCAGGTCTCCCTGTGGGCGCTGTCTGAATTTGAGTCCTTTAAGATCAATTTGGTTGGTCGCAGGATCCGTTTTAGAAGTAAGAAAGCGTGGATGATTCACGCATCACCGTATAAAAATACAGATGAAGAGGTGTCCCAAGAAGTTCGTGAGCTTAATGTCGCGCGCACCGCTTTGGATTCTTTATCTGAGCTGATCTATGTAAAAGATCAAAAGGGTGAGTTGGTGACGAGTAATCGCTCATTTAAAAAGTTTTGGCATGGACGCTCTGAAGAGGGCACTTTGAGTGTTTCTGGTGGGGCTTTAAAAGGTCGAGTCAGTGAACGTTCGTGGACAACGGATCAAGACGGTAAGGGGTGCTTGCTTGAAACCTACCAAAGTGTCTTGCTCTCGCAAGATGGATCAACCATAGGTACGCTCTCAATTAGCCATGATGTGACCGACTGGCACAACATGCAGCAAAAGCTGCGCGGCGAAATGGAAAAGCGAAAAGATACTGAAGTCGCGCTTGCCCAACGTGACACCATCCTCCAAAACATCTTGGAAGCGAGCCCTGACTCGATTGGTATCTTCAACGAAAATATGGTTTACCAAGCATGTAATAAGCCATTTGTGGCTGCGCTGGGTATCTCTGAAGTGAGTGATTTGGTCGGTAAGCGCCTGCAAGATGTGGTGCCTAATAGTATGTATATGCGTATTTCAGACACCGATCACCAAGTGCTTCATCAAGGTAAGTCATTACGCTATATCGATAAGGTCGTCTCTAGTGATGGCGAGTACACTTGGTATGATGTGGTGAAATCGCCGTTTAGAGATCTGGCATCAAGCACTAATGGTGTGTTGATCATGGCGCGTGATATTACAGAACGTTACCTTGCGGAGCAGAAACTTGAAGAAGCCAACCTTGAGCTTGAGCGTCTTAGCTTTATGGACAGCCTGACTCAGGTTTCCAACCGCCGTCGTTTTGATGAACAGCTTTCGACGCTGTGGCATTATCATGTGCGTGAGAAATTACCACTGACGATTATGCTGTGTGACATCGATTTCTTTAAAGGTTACAACGATTTTTACGGACATCAACAAGGTGATGATGCTCTGATCCAAGTCTCTCAGGCATTTAAGCAGGTGCTGAACCGTTCATCGGATTGTGTGGCTCGTTACGGTGGTGAAGAGTTCGGCTTTATTCTACCGAATACCACGGCTGAGGGTGCTCAGCTGGTGGCACAGCGTATCCATGATGGGATCCTTAAATTGGAACTGGCGCATGAGAAATCGAATGTCTCTGAATTCATCACGGTGAGTATTGGTATTATCTCTTACATTCCGACACCTGATGATGAAATGGATTCGGCGGTTGCCTTGGCTGACAGTGCGTTGTATCAAGCTAAATCCGACGGTCGAAACCGTTCGATGGTGCATCCTTCCTCAATTCGATAAGCACATTTATCTCTTGCTGCCCCTCTATTTATCCCACTTATCTGTTTTAAACAATATAACTGTAGCTCTCTTGCTGCGTGTGATGTAGCTAGCTTACCTCCTCTCTTTAAACAGGGTAGAATATTGCTAGTCTTATCGCATGGAGCGTTAAATGAAACCCATGAAAAATCTCGCTCAGTATTACGTGGATCTACTCGTAAAACTGGGGATTGTCCGCTTTTCTATCTTACTCGCCTTAGCGCTTGTAGCCCTCGCAGTTGTTGTGCAAGTGGGTATTACCCTCGCACTCAAAGGTAATGTTGATGATATCGACATTGTCCGTTCGGTTTTCTTCGGTTTAGTGATCACGCCTTGGGCGGTTTATTTCCTATCAGTGGTCGTAGACCAGCTGGAAGAGTCTCGTCAAAGGTTGGCGAAATTGGTCTCTAAGCTTGGTGACATGCGAGAGCGAGATCAAGAGCTCAACAATAAACTGCAACTCAATATCGAGAAGCTTAATCAAGAAATTGAAGAGCGTGAAAAAGCGGAAGAAGCGCGTGCAGAAGCAATGCACGATCTCGAAAATGAGGTGTTCCAGCGTGAGCGAACTCAGCTTGAACTCGCAGAGCGTACGGCATTGCTACGCTCGTTTATCGATGCCTCTCCTGATCTTATTTACTATCGCAATGAAGATGGTGTGTTCTCTGGTTGTAACCGTGCAGTTGAAGAGCTTACTGGCAAGACAGAAAAAGATCTCGTTGGCTTAACGCCTTGGGATGTTTATAGCAAAGAGATCGCTCAACAAGTTGTTGAAACCGATAAGAAGGTATTTGCTGACAACCAAGCACTGACTTATGACCAATGGTTGGAATACCCTGATGGTCGTAAGAGCTACTTCGAACTGCGTAAGGTGCCTTTCTACAGTAAAGAAGGTCGTCACTTGGGCTTGGTCGGTTTTGGCCGTGATATTACTGAGCGTAAAGAGCACCAAGAGTCATTGGAGAAAGCCAGTCGTGATAAGACCACCTTTATCTCAACCATTAGCCACGAGTTAAGAACGCCGCTCAATGGCATCATCGGCTTGAGTCGTATGTTGTTGGATAGCCAACTGACGACCGAGCAGCGCAAGCAGATGCAAACCATCAAGGTGAGCGCGGTGACATTGGGTAATATCTTTAACGATATTATCGATATGGACAAATTTGATCGTCGTAAACTTGAGTTATTCCCAACTCCGCTCAACTTTGAAGATTTCGTTGTCGAAATCGAGAGTATTTCTGCGTTAATGGCAGAGCAAAAAGGGTTAAGGTTTGATCTTGAAAGGTTATCGGATCTTCCTGCTGCGGTCGAAGTGGATGGCACTCGTCTTAGACAGGTGTTGTGGAACCTTGTTAGTAATGCCATGAAGTTCACCAAAGATGGTGGTGTGGTGATGACAGTCAGCGCTGAAATTGATGGCGACTTTGCCAACATCACCATGGAAGTAGAAGACACCGGGATTGGTATTCCTGAAAGTGAAATCGAGAAGATCTTCGCGATGTACTACCAGGTGAAGTCGGGAACAGATAATCTACACGCTGTCGGTACTGGTATTGGTCTTGCCGTGTCTCAACAGCTGATCAATATGATGGATGGTCACATTGAAGTCACCAGTGAAGAGGGCTTTGGTAGTACCTTTACGGTTTCTATTCGAGTGCCTGTTAATCACGATACTCAGGCTCTGATCAAAACGCCAAGAAAGCAGTCCAATCTTAAGATCTTCATGGTCGAAGATATTGAGCTTAATATCACAGTAGCTCGCTCTCTACTTGAAAGCCTTGGTCATGAAGTGACAGTCGTAATGACGGGTAAAGAGGCGCAAATCGTTTTCAACCCGAAAGATTATGACTTGGTATTACTGGATATCCAGTTACCAGATATGACGGGCTTCGATATTGCTCAATACTACCGCGAAAAATATAGCAAGCTGCCGCCTTTGGTGGCATTAACCGCGAACGTATTAAACAACAAGCAAGAGTACTTCCAGAAAGGCATGGACGAAGCGATCAGTAAACCACTGTCGGTTCGTGCAATCCAGGATGTCATCAGTGATCTTATCGAGGATGCGCCAGAGGTTATTGAGAAAGCTAAGGGTATTGATACAGCCAAGGGGATTGATACTGCAAAGGATGTTGAAAAAGTAACCGGTATTGAGAAAGTAACAGGTGCTGAAAAAGTAGTAGCGAGTAAGCCTGCTCTTTCAACGATTGATACCACTTTGCTTGATATTGATATGCTAGAGTCTTATGTTGACATTGTCGGGTCGAAACCGGTTTTGGACAGCATCGTGATGTTTGAAGATATGATGCCGGAATATATGGAAATATTGAATTCCAACATGGTGGCGAAAGATCAAGACAGCATCGTTTCTGAAGCGCATAAGATTAAAGGTGCGGCAGGTTCAATTGGCCTGAAGCGCATACAGCAAGTTGCTCAGAAAGCTCAATCTCCAGATATGCCTGCGTGGTGGGAGAACATTTCAGATTGGGTTGATGAAATAAATAACGAATACCAGAATGACATTGAAGTCTTAAAGAGTTGGTTAAATCAAAGGTAGAAGAATAATGAAAAAATTAGCATTCGCCGCATATGTCGTGGCATTAGCGGGTTGTTCTGCACCACAAGTAGAATGGCAGCAAGATAACCAAGTAGAAATATCTGCAGCGACAGTCACAATGAAAAGCAACCTGTGGCACAACAAGATGCCTACGATTGGAGAGGCTCAAGATAAGACTCTGCACGGTTCTATCTACCTAGAGTCTGACTCACAACTACCAGCAACGCTTGCGGTTGAGAGTGTGACAGTTAAACAGGGTGCGGATACCTTGTTGGTAACAGCTGACGATCTTGATTTAAGAACACACAGTGAAACTCAGTGGGAAGTCGCTTTTGTATGGCAGCTAGAGATCGATAGTGACAAGCCTGTTGATGTTGCGATTGAACTCAAAGACGGCGAAACCGTGAAGTGGCTCGTCGAGAAAGACGTTAAGGTTGATACGGTTTACTAAAACCTTAGCGATCAATGAACAATAAAAAAGGGAGAATGCGTTGGCATTCTCCCTTTTTAATCACTATTGATTACGCTTCGACTGTTAGGAGTACTATTGGTTTATAAGTACTATCAGTTTATAAGTACTAACGGTTTAGAAGTGCTATCGGTTTAGAACAGCTAACCGACTACAAGAACTAAACGGCCCGAAGCGCGAATCGAATTAGTCTTCTAGGTCACCACAAAAGCGGTAGCCTTCACCGTGAATCGTTGCGATGATTTCTGGCGTACCAGAAACAGACTCAAAGTGTTTACGAATACGACGGATTGTTACGTCTACAGTACGATCGTGTGGCTTAAGCTCACGGCCAGTCATCTTCTTAAGAAGGTCTGCACGTGTTTGGATCTTACCTGGGTTCTCACAGAAGTGAAGTAGAGCGCGGAACTCTGAACGAGGTAGCTTGTAGCCTTCGCCATCTGGGCTAACCAGAGAACGACTGTTGATGTCTAGTACCCAACCATTGAACTCGTACTTCTCAACGCTACGCTTTTCTTCTTGAACAGAGCTTGTGCTCATTGAACGGTTCAGAAGGTTGCGTGCACGGATAGTCAGTTCACGAGGGTTGAAAGGCTTAGTGATGTAGTCATCAGCGCCGATCTCTAGGCCAAGGATCTTATCAACTTCATTATCACGACCCGTTAAGAACATAAGCGCTACATTTGCTTGCTCACGTAGTTCACGCGCAAGTAGTAGGCCATTCTTACCAGGAAGGTTGATGTCCATAATTACAAGGTTAACTTGGTTGTCAGATAGCACTTGGTGCATCTCTTCACCGTCGCTAGCCTCAAAAACAGCATATCCCTCTGCTTCAAAAATACTCTTTAGAGTGTTACGAGTTACTTGCTCATCTTCAACGATAAGAATCTGCGGGGTTTGCATTTGGCGGTACCTAAATTTGTGACGAAACTGTGCTAATAGAATAAATTCTAGGCAAAAACATAACATACAGGTAATGTATTTTTGATGATAACTTAAAGTTTTCAAAAAAACACTTACTTCCAGCTATCTGCCTTCCTTGAAGTATTGCCCAATAACGTAGATCCAGTACGCCTTTCAATCATTCTGTTAGTGATTGCAGTGGATTCTATAATGTTAACAGCATGCTAACAACGCGAGAATGTTAATTCCATTCACTTTGTTGATTTACATCAATTGCCGTATCGCAACAAACTTTAATAGTATGGCTACAACTTAACCAATGTTATGGTGATTATTTAGCAGCAAAACTAGAATGATTATTCGAGATAGTTCTCACATCTCGCTTGCTAAAGACCAGATTTTGAACCAAGGAAGCTGAAAGCTGTCCTTAGAGTCTAGTAGATAAATATGCGCAATCAACTCTAATTCAATATTAAATTGAGCATAGAACAATGAAAACAAAGGATTAATTCTAACAACATATAAAAGCATAGAGGCACACCCGCATTAGACGGCAACGCCTTACTCACGGAGGATATATGCACGATATAACACCTGATTTGTGTGACGAGTTTGAAAGCAAAGTCACCCAACTGAACATGCCATTGCAGAACTTCGGTCAACGTGGCGCGTTCTGGGGAAAAATTGTAACAGTTCGTTGTTATCACGATAATTCCAAGGTTCGCGAGGTTTTAGAGACTGACGGCAGTGGCAAAGTGCTCGTCGTAGACGGTAATGGTTCGTGTCAGAAAGCACTGCTTGGTGATCAATTGGCGATTCTAGCTATAGAAAACGGTTGGGAAGGCGTCATTGTGAATGGTGCGGTTCGTGATGTAGCGATGATGGCGCAGATGGATCTTGGTATTCAAGCGCTTGGGGCATCACCATTCAAAACTGAGAAGCACGGTGTTGGGCAAGTTAATGTCACGCTCACGGTACACAATCAACTGATTCAGCCTGGTGACTATATATATGCTGATTGGAATGGTGTGTTAATTTCAACGGAATTGTTGATTGAATCTTAACGGACTTATCAATCAAGAAGTGAGATAGATTAGAAACGAAATCCTAATCCCACTTCAACACCTTGCTGCCACTCTTCATAATCAAGGGTGGCATGCAAATCTAGATTGTCGGTCAGTTGTACTCGGCTTGAAACCTCAGCGGCGACTGACTTTTCACTGTCCTCGGTTTCATCTTTATAAGTGTGCAGAGAACTGTTGAAAGAGACTCTCTCTGAGAATTGATAGCTGACACCACTCAAGAATCCACTCTCATATTTTAGTGAATCACTATTAATACGTGTACCGACATAAAGATCTACATCGGCAAACAGACTGTAAGAATAGCCACTATCGACTTTCCAAGTGTCAAAGCTTTCACTTGATGCATTTTGTGTGGAGATAAAAAACTTATGGGCAGAACGATCGATTTGACTGGGTAGCAAAGGCAAATTGTTTAACAGAGGTAGGCTGTTCGCTGAACAAACAACAGGCATAGCAAAGGCTAAAAGAATAAGTAATCTCTTCACTTCCCACTCCTGATGTCATTATTATTGTTCTTCGAACGTTATCGTTCAATTAAAGCACAAGATCTGTACGTTCGCTGCACAATCGATATAGCATTTTGTTATGGCTATATATGCAATGGGTTAACTTTGTTGTTCTGATATCAAACCCAACCTTTGAATTGTAGGCTTATAGCCGCTGTTTTATCCCTGAAATGGCGGTTTGCTCTGAAAAATGGTGTGAATGTAAAAAAAAATCAACTTTTCATTGACGTGTAGTGCTAAAAATTGATACACGTAGAGTAAAGCACAAGCAGAGAATTTGATATGCAGCACGTAAGCCACCTAGTAATGACCACCACCATTATTATTACCGACATTCACATTGTTGGGGCAGGCTGCTAAGTAACGGATTTTAAAAAAAAAGGCCTGTATCCAACAAGATACAGGCCTTTTTTTGTACCATTTTTATGACTTATGGAGAAAGGGATGCGCGTTTTAAAGTTTGGAGGTTCATCATTAGCTGATGCAGATCGTTTTTTACGAGCAGCAGATATCATCGCTAATAATGCCCAGCAAGAAGAGCTAGCCGTTGTACTATCGGCTCCAGGAAAAACAACCAATAAGCTGGTTGCTGTTATTGAAGCAGCACTAAAAAATGGTGAAGCAGACGTACAGATCACCGAGATCGAATCATCATTCGCAGCATTGTTTGCAGAGATTCAAGCTGTATTGCCGTCAGTCGATGGCTCTGCATTTCAAGAGCAGGTTGATACCTCTCTTGCTCAACTTAAGCAGTTCGTGAATGGTATTAACCTACTGGGTATGTGCCCAAATCACGTAAATGCTCGCATCATCAGTAAAGGTGAGCGAATTTCAATCCAGTTGATGAAAGCGGTACTTGAAGCGAAAGGCCAGCCAGCAAGCCTGATTGACCCAGTTCAATACCTATACGCTAAAGGTGACCACCTTGAAGCGATGGTCGATGTGGATGTTTCAACTCAGAACTTCCGTCAATCACCGCTTCCACAAGGTCACGTGAACATCATGCCTGGCTTTACAGCAGGTAACGAAAAAGGTGAGCTAGTCACACTAGGTCGTAATGGTTCAGACTATTCTGCGGCTGTATTGGCTGCGTGTCTGCGTGCAGACTGTTGTGAGATCTGGACTGACGTCGATGGCGTTTACAACTGTGACCCTCGCTTAGTGGATGATGCTCGTCTTCTTAAATCGCTAAGCTATCAAGAAGCGATGGAGCTTTCTTACTTCGGCGCTTCGGTTCTACATCCGAAGACTATCGCTCCTATCGCGCAATTCCATATTCCTTGCCTAATCAAAAACAGCTTCAACCCACAGGGTGCAGGTACTTTGATCGGCCAAGACACTGGCGAAGATAACCTAGCAATCAAAGGCATCACTACGCTAAGTGACCTAACGATGGTTAACGTATCAGGCCCAGGTATGAAGGGTATGGTTGGTATGGCGAGTCGTGTATTCGGCGCGATGTCTTCTGCCGGCGTTTCTATCGTCCTTATTACTCAATCCTCTTCAGAGTACAGCATCAGCTTCTGTATTGAATCTGCTGATAAAGTGAAAGCGAAGCAAGTGCTATCAGATGCGTTTGAACTTGAGCTGAAAGATGGCCTGTTAGAGCCTGTTGAGTTCATGGACGATGTCGCGATTGTTACGTTGGTGGGTGACGGTATGCGCACTTCACGTGGCGTGGCGTCTCAATTCTTCTCTTCTTTAGCTGAAGTGAACGTCAACATCGTTGCTATCGCGCAAGGTTCTTCTGAGCGTGCTATCTCTGCGGTTATCCCTGAAGACAAAATCTCTGAAGCGATCAAGGCGTGTCACGAGAACCTATTTAACTCTAAGCACTTCCTTGACGTATTCGTTGTTGGTGTTGGTGGTGTTGGTGGGGAGCTTGTTGACCAGATCCAACGTCAACAAGGCAAACTGGCAGAAAAAGGCATCGTGATTCGCGTATGTGGCTTAGCAAACAGCAAAGGCTTGTTGCTAGATAGCGATGGTCTACCGCTAGAGCAGTGGCGTGATCGCATGTCGAGCGCGACAGAAGAGTTTAGCTTAGCGCGCTTAAATGCACTTGTTCAACGTAACCACATTATCAATCCAGTATTGGTTGACTGTACGTCTAGCGAAGGCATTGCGGCGCAATACGCTGATTTCCTAGCGGCTGGTTTCCACGTGGTAACACCAAATAAGAAAGCAAATACAGCGAGCATGGCTTACTACCATCAGCTTCGTGAAGTTGCACGTAATTCACGTCGTAAGTTGATGTACGAGACAACAGTAGGAGCAGGTCTACCAGTCATCGAAAACCTACAGAACCTAATCTCTGCGGGTGATGAGCTTGAGAAATTCAACGGCATTCTTTCTGGTTCACTGTCTTACATATTCGGTAAGCTTGATGAAGGTATGACACTGAGCCAAGCAACCAATATTGCAAAAGATAACGGCTTTACTGAACCGGATCCTCGTGATGATCTGTCTGGTATGGATGTGGCGCGTAAGCTGCTTATTCTCGCTCGAGAAGCGGGCATGGCACTTGAGCTTGAAGATGTTGAAGTTGACCAAGCATTGCCACCGGGTTTTGATGATTCAGGCACGGTTGAAGAGTTTATGGCTCGCTTGCCAGAAGCGGATGCTTACTTCCAAGAACAGTCAGCGATCGCAGCAGAAGAAGGCAAAGTACTTCGTTATGTTGGTGAAATCGCCGATGGTAAGTGTAAAGTTCGTATCGCAGCTGTTGATGGCGACGACCCAATGTTCAAGATTAAAGATGGCGAGAACGCATTAGCATTCTACAGCCGTTACTACCAACCGATCCCTCTAGTATTGCGTGGTTACGGTGCGGGTACTGAAGTTACAGCTGCAGGCGTATTCTCTGATGTGATGCGTACTCTTGGTTGGAAATTAGGAGTTTAGGAATGAGTTCAAGTGATATGGATGTTGTTGTTTATGCGCCTGCATCAATCGGCAATGTCAGTGTAGGGTTTGATGTGCTGGGGGCCGCTGTGTCTCCAGTGGATGGCACGCTGCTCGGTGACCGAGTTATGGTTAAAGCAGGTGATGAATCATTCTCACTAAAAACAGCAGGCAGTTTTGTTTCTAAGCTGCCAACTGAAACCAAAGAAAACATTGTCTACGACTGCTGGGTTGTGTTCTCTAGAGAGCTTGATAAAAAAGGCGTTGCGGTTAAGCCTTTGGAAATGACACTAGAAAAGAACATGCCTATTGGTTCTGGTTTAGGTTCAAGTGCTTGTTCAATTGTCGCGGCACTGGATGCTTTAAACCGTTTTCATGGTCAGCCACTGAATGAAACTGAACTGCTTGCTCTGATGGGCGAAATGGAAGGTAAAATTTCAGGCGGTATCCACTACGATAACGTTGCACCCTGTTACCTTGGTGGTGTGCAATTAATGCTGGAAGAGCTAGGTATCATTAGTCAAGAGGTACCATGTTTTGATGACTGGTACTGGGTAATGGCGTATCCGGGCATTAAGGTTTCAACGGCAGAAGCTCGCGAGATTCTACCTTCTCAATATCGTCGCCAGGATGTGATTGCTCATGGTCGCCATTTAGCGGGTTTCATCCATGCTTGCCACTCTGGTCAGCCAGAGCTAGCCGCTAAGATGATCAAAGACGTGATTGCTGAACCATATCGTGAGAAACTGCTTCCAGGGTTTGCTGATGCGCGTAAATACGCAACCTCAGCTGGAGCGCTTGCTACTGGGATCTCCGGTAGTGGCCCAACTCTATTTAGCATTTGCAAAGAACAAGATGTCGCCGAGCGTGTTGCACGCTGGTTAGAACAAAATTATGTACAAAACGAAGAAGGATTCGTCCACGTTTGTCGCTTAGATAAGCAAGGTTCGATCGTTACAGGAAGTGAGTTATGAAGCTGTACAACATCAAAGAAAATGACGAGCAAGTCTCTTTTGGCCAAGCCGTTCGTCAAGGTCTAGGCCGCAATCAAGGTCTATTTTTCCCATCTGAACTGCCAAAGTTTGATGACATCGATGCGCTGCTAGCAGAGGACTTTGTCCCTCGTAGTTCAAAGATTCTCTCGGCTTTAATAGGCGATGAGCTACCAAAAGAACAGGTTGCTCAATTGGTGGATGCGGCGTTCCAGTTCCCTGCACCTATCAAGCAAGTAAAAGACGGTGTTTACGCGCTTGAGCTTTTCCACGGCCCAACACTCGCGTTTAAAGATTTTGGTGGCCGCTTTATGGCTCAATCTTTAGCTGCTGTTTCAGATGGTGGTCAAATCACTATTTTAACGGCAACATCAGGTGATACTGGCGCGGCGGTTGCGCACGCTTTCTACGGTATGGAAGACATTAATGTTGTGATCCTTTACCCGAAAGGCAAGATCAGCCCACTGCAAGAGAAGCTGTTTTGTACGCTAGGTAAGAACATCCATACTGTGGCGATCGATGGCGACTTTGATGCGTGTCAGGCGCTAGTGAAAGATGCATTTGACGATGCTGAGCTGCGTAAAGAGATCGGTCTTAACTCGGCAAACTCTATCAACATCAGCCGTTTGATGGCTCAGATCTGTTACTACTTTGAAGCGGCTTCTCAGCTAACCAAAGAGCAACGTGAGAACCTTGTTATCTCAGTACCAAGTGGTAACTTTGGTAACCTTACAGCAGGTCTACTCGCTAAAGCACTAGGCCTACCTGTGAAGCGTTTCATTGCTGCAACCAACGAAAATGACACGGTTCCTCGTTACCTAGAAACAGGTCAATGGGATCCAAAACCGACGGTAGCAACAACGTCAAACGCGATGGACGTAAGCCAGCCAAACAACTGGCCACGTATCGAAGAGCTTTGCCAACTGAAAGGTTGGGGACTGGATACTTTGGGTAAAGGTAAAGTATCTGACGAGCAGAGCGCTGAGTCAGTACGTGACCTAAAAGCACAGGGTTACCTATGTGAACCACATGGTGCGATTGCTTACCGTCTACTGGAAGAGCAACTGCAAGAGAACGAGACAGGCCTGTTCTTGTGTACTGCACACCCAGCGAAATTCAAAGAAGTGGTTGATGATATTTTAGGTACGGATATTGAACTGCCAGGCCCGCTAGCAAAACATGCGGCGATGGAGTTGTTATCTGAAGATCTTGATAATGATTTTGAAGCGCTAAAAGTAGTGCTTCGTCGAGTTCAACCGTAACGTACATCTGTATTGTTGAACAAATAAAAACGGCGCTCAATGAGCGCCGTTTTTGTATTCTAATTCAAGCTCTAAAAATTATAGAGACTCGGTGAACGTACGTGCGATAACGTCACGTTGTTGTTCAGTCGTTAGAGAGTTGAAACGTACAGCGTAACCCGATACACGGATAGTTAGCTGTGGGTAGTTCTCTGGGTTAGCAACTGCATCTTCTAACGTTTCACGCTTAAGAACGTTAACGTTTAGATGTTGACCGCCTTCGATGCGTGGTGCTGCTTCGATTGCAACTTCACGGCTTTCGTAGTCGCCTAGGTCTGCAGCTGAGATAACTTGGTCAGCTTCGAAACCTGCAGTAGCAACAACACAACGAGCTTCATTCTTTTCGTTGTCTAGTAGCCAGATTGAGTTTAGTAGGTCATCGTTTGCTGCTTTAGTAATTTGAATACCTTGGATCATAACTATCTCCTAGTCCACTGAATGTGGTTTGATTATGGTGTTAACTTTCGATTTTTGTTGAGCTGGGTAATATATACCTAATATCTGTAAGGTTAACATTGATTTAAGTCAAAAAACAACCAAAAACCATATTTTCACAAAGGTGATTATATTGAGGTAAATCAATAAAACCTTTGAAAACAAAGTAATTACAAAATATTTTAAAGTATAAAAAATATTTAACAGTCTTATTTGTTGTAAGTTTACTACATTTGTTGTGTTTTTATTGAACTACAAACGATACGACCCTTTATTTATTAAGCATTCTGAAAGTGTAAAGTGATTTAATGACAAACAATAATTCATCCTCAAAACCTCAAACCAATATTAAGTTTATTGGTGCTCATGTGTCTGCTGCTGGTGGTGTTGATCAGGCGCCAATGCGCGCAAGAGAGATCGGTGCCAATGCTTTTGCGCTGTTTACCAAAAACCAAAGACAGTGGGCAGCAAAGCCGCTGGAAGCTAAAACCATTAGTGCGTTTAAAGCCAATTGCAAAATGTTGGGCTTTAGTGCTGAGAATATTCTTCCTCATGACTCCTACCTAATTAACCTAGGAGCACCAGAAGAAGAGAAGCTAGAGAAATCACGCGCGGCTTTTATTGATGAAATGGAGCGTTGTAATCAACTTGGACTCACGCTTTTGAATTTTCATCCTGGGAGTCATTTGAAGAAAATCTCAGAAAGCGAATGTTTGGCCAAGATAGCTGAATCGATCAACCTAGCTCATCAAGCGGTGCCTGATGTAATTGCAGTGATTGAGA
The DNA here is from genome assembly GCF_014164465.1 of Vibrio sp. SG41-7. Lineage (NCBI taxonomy): Bacteria > Pseudomonadati > Pseudomonadota > Gammaproteobacteria > Vibrionales > Vibrionaceae > Vibrio > Vibrio sp. SG41-7. Next base: position 121,251 of record NZ_JACJFF010000002.1, read on the forward strand.
ATACCTCAGGGCAGGGGACTAATCTGGGTTGGAGGTTTGAGCACCTAGCAGAGATCATCGACCAAGTAGAAGATAAGTCGCGTGTCGGTGTGTGTTTAGATACTTGCCATACGTTTACGGCCGGTTATGACTTACGAACAAAAGAAGCGTGTGAGCATACTTTTGCTGAGTTCGAGCGCATTGTGGGTATGCACTATCTAAGAGCAATGCACATCAATGATTCAAAAGCTGAGTTTGCGAGCCGAGTCGATCGACATCATTCTTTAGGAAAAGGCGAAATTGGCTGGGATTGTTTTGAGTATATTGCCTCTGATTCTCGCTTTAATGGTATTCCTCTTATCTTGGAAACCATTGATTCGACGATCTGGAAAGAGGAAATTCAACAACTTAGAATGTTTCATCGCTCAGCAACGCTAGCGAGCGAAGAAGCGTAATAATAGAGGGGGAAATTTATTTCCGTCTCTTTCTAATAATTGGCACCTTTCTTTCATAGTATTAAAGTGAATATGTAGTTCACGATGTCTTACAGGAGGTGCCTTTATGTATTCAATCACCCAAACTTCAACTGTTGCTGTCGCAAGTCGTTTACCAACACCAAACCGTCACGTGCATAGCCATGGCCACCATCGTACACAGCAAAAAAGTGGTTAATCGAGATAAACACAACTTGAACTGATTATTATGATTCATCAACAAGTGAACCCTACACATCATGTTTATTGATAGCTGTATGAGGTATAACTAGAGCCTTATTTAGGACAGTTAGCCGATACAGCTATTTTTTTGTCTGGTGAAAGCCCCTAGAAACCTTGATGATTGGGAAGTAAAACGATGAGCGCACCAAAGAGTTGGGAATCCATTATTAATGATGAACGTGACAAAGAGTACTTTCAGGGTGTTCTCGCTTTTGTCGAACAGCAACGTAATAGTGGGAAAACCATCTACCCTCCTCAAGAGCAAGTGTTCAGTGCTTTCAATATGACGCCTTTTGAGTCTGTACGCGTGGTTATCCTTGGGCAAGACCCTTATCACGGCGCTAAGCAAGCTCACGGCTTAGCATTCTCTGTGCTACCTGGCGTTAAAATTCCACCGTCTCTACGTAATATGTACAAAGAACTCGCACAAGATATAGAGGGCTTTGAGATCCCTAGTCATGGTTACCTCGATACTTGGGCATCTCAAGGGGTATTAATGTTGAATACGGTACTGACAGTAGAAGAGGCAAAAGCACACTCACATGCTAAGTGTGGTTGGGAAACCTTTACCGATGCCATCATTGCTGAGCTAAATCAGCGTTCTGAGCCGATCATTTTCTTATTATGGGGCGCGCATGCCCAGAAGAAAGGCCAAGCCATTGATGCAGACAAGCACCACGTGTTGGTTGCACCTCATCCATCACCATTATCAGCACGCCGTGGTTTCTTCGGTTGTCAGCATTTCTCGATGACCAACGAACTACTCTCTTCTATTAATCAACAGCCTATCGATTGGACATTACCACTGGCACTGTAGGTTGATGATTTTCTGAGCAGGGTCAAACCACAAATTGCTATCTTCATATACACTTATAAATAGTAGGTGTAATGGAGTGCAATACTATGATGATTGAAAGGATAAGACGAGAGCATGGCTATATGGCTCGCTTGCTCGCGATACTCAACAATAAGTTAGAGCATCTAAAACAAGAGCGAGAAATAAACTATAGCTTGATCGCAGAGGTGGTTCATTATCTCATGAACCATTCAGATAAGGTGCATCACCCGAAAGAAGACGTTATTTATCGTTACTACCTCAAGCAATACGGCAGCGATCAAATGATTGAAGACTTGGAGCTGGAACATCAATTGCTTTCTGAGAAAACCGCGGACTTTTTAGGTGTGGTCGATATGATCCTCCAAGATGCGGTTGTTCCTCAGCAAGTCTTTATTGAGCAGCTTGAAGCCTTTGTTAAAGCTCAACGAAAGCACATGGAATATGAAGAGAAGCATGTGTTACCGATGATTGTGAAGGCATTCACGGTCAAAGATTGGCAAGAAGTAGAGTCTCAATGGCTTCAACCGGAAGACGACCCTGTCTTTGGAGAGACAATTGCCGATCAGTACCGCCAACTTGCGGCTCGTGTTCGACAGAATGAGCAAGAGTGCGTTTAGCCCGTTGTCGTATTGAAACGCTGCTATTATTAGGCGCTCTCTATTAAGACGCTCGCTTTCAAATTGTGCTCTAAATCGAAGAGTGGTTTCATACAATAAAAAAGGCACCTGCATAGGTGCCTTTTGCTATCTGATTTATTATCGTGCAGATTAAAGCTTTATATCATCAAGGCTAAAATCGAGACCGAGATTCATCTCTCTGAGCTCTTTCTCAAGCTGTCTACGATCGTTGATTGCCTCGATTTCACGCCATTTACGCTTGAGCGGTTTCGAGCGAGTTTTTTGAGTTGCACGAGGCATTTCTAGTTCTGATAGTTCATCGAATTGAAAGCTATCCATAAGCCATATCTCCTTCCGTGGGAATCGTTCTTACGAACTATTAAATATCATATTTAGGTTCACAATAACCTTGATTTGTTTCTCATTTGTTTCAAATCTATGAAGGTTTTGTTCTTTTTTCTTATGCATGCTCACACATTGTGGGGATTTTTATGTGCAAAAAATAAGCAAACAAACCTAAGTAAACGATTAAATTAGGGGTTATGGAATGTTAATTCATTGTGCGAATGGAATGGTATTTTTACTACACTGCATTTAAGTGCGTATTGCGCCGTGCGGTAGCGGGTTCTCATTGCCCTAGAAAAAAATACAGATCTTCACTATACCTTGTAAAACCTAGGCTGACGTCATCTTTATAGGATGTCGTTCTTGTTTTGGTGGTGCCTTGGTTGTTGTTGATATTATGTCCCGATAATGTGACTTTTATTGGGCTGTATTGTTGAAAATTGTGTTAACAAAAGGTGTGTTATTAGTGAAATGTCATTTTAATATAAATTCACTTGCATATTGATTTTTAGGCCGTCTCGCTGCATTATCCGCCCGTCAAAAAATACACTGATACGTAAAATGGATGCATGAAGCGACATTTACAATCTAGATCGCAACAAATAAATATAAATCTAATGCCGACACAACTATTGACACTGGCATAGGTGATCTAGAGGAAGGCTCGGAAGCAAGATCGGTGCTTAAACTCAATTACGAGGTTCACGTGACAGACTTAATCAATTTGATGAACGATCTCCTTTGGGGATCTATCTTAGTTTACTTACTCGTTGGTGTGGGTATCTACTTCACTGTACGACTAGGCTTCATTCAATTCCGCCATTTCGGCCACATGTTCTCTGTTCTTAGAAACAGCCGTAAAGCAGACAGTGCTGGTATCTCTTCTTTCCAAGCTCTTTGTACTAGTCTAGCTGCTCGTGTAGGTACAGGTAACATGGCAGGTGTTGCAGTTGCTCTTACCGCTGGTGGCCCTGGTGCTATCTTCTGGATGTGGCTAATTGCCATGCTAGGTATGGCAACATCGTTTGCAGAAAGCACACTGGCACAGCTATACAAAACGCGTGATAACGACGGTAACTACCGCGGCGGTCCTGCATACTACATGGAGAAAGGCCTAGGTATGCGTTGGATGGGGGTTCTATTCTCTATCTTCCTAATCATCGCATTCGGTCTCGTATTCAACGCAGTTCAAGCGAACGCGATTGCAAGTGCAATGAACACGGCATTCGACTTCGAGCGTAGCTACGTTGGTGTTGGTATCGTTATTATCTCTGCATTCGTTATCTTCGGTGGTATCCGTAAGATTGCTCGCACTGCAGAAATCATTGTTCCAATCATGGCACTGGCTTACTTAGCTATCGCTATCTACGTAATGCTAATGAACATTGAGAAAGTGCCTGAAGTTCTGGCTCTTATCTTCAAGAGTGCCTTCGGTCTGCAAGAAGCAGCAGCGGGTGGCCTAGGTTACGCAATCGCACAAGCGATGATTAACGGTATCAAACGTGGTTTGTTCTCGAACGAAGCGGGTATGGGTTCTGCGCCAAACGCAGCAGCTTCTGCTACGCCTTACCCACCACACCCAGCATCACAAGGTTATGTGCAAATGCTAGGCGTGTTCATGGACACAATTGTTATCTGTTCTGCAACAGTAGCAATCATCCTGATGTCTGGTGAGTATGTACCGCACGGTGAAGTAACGGGTATCGAACTAACGCAACGTGCACTAACGGCACAAGTAGGCGAATGGGGTGGCATCTTTGTAGCGGTAGCGATTTTCTTCTTCGCTTTCACTTCAATCATTGCAAACTACTCGTACGCTGAAACGAACCTTATCTTCCTAGAGCACAACAACAAGAAGGGCCTAGTGCTGTTCCGTATCGTTGTTCTGGGTATGGTTATGTTCGGTTCTCTCGCGACACTGCCAACGGTATGGGCATTGGCTGACGTATCGATGGGCCTAATGGCGATTGTTAACTTGGTAGCGATCATCTTGCTATCGGGTATCGTGATTAAGCTAGCGAAAGACTACAACCGTCAATTAGACGCGGGTAAAGTACCCACGTTTGATGCGGATGATTTCCCAGAGCTTAAAGCTCAATTGGAAGATGGTATTTGGGTTAACAACAAGAAGAAGTAATCTTGTTGGAGTGATTCATCACTCATCCTAAAATCATTAGAAAGGCTAAGGTTTCGACCTTAGCCTTTTTCTTTGCCTGCGATTTCTATCTGTTTACAATTTCTATCTGCCTGCAGTTTTTCTTGGTGAGTGATTTTTGCTTTGTCTGTGATCTTTTCTTTGCAAGCGACCTTTTCTTTGTAAGCGATTCTTCTTTGTCAGCGACTTACAGCTAGATCTGTCTATCAAAGTAATAGGAAGAGTCATAAAGACAAGTTGATGTTTTTTCTATACTCTAGCTGCATCCAGTTAGATAACCGATTAGGGTAAAGTTATGTTAGTTGTCGTTTCTCCAGCCAAGACATTAGATTACGAATCACCATTAGCGACTGAGCGCTTCAGCCAGCCAGAGTTTGTTGAACACTCTGCAGAGCTTATTGAAGAGTGCCGCAAGCTGACACCTGCTGATGTTTCAGCTCTGATGAAAGTAAGCGATAAGATTGCTGGGCTGAACGTAGCGCGCTTTGAGCAATGGAGCGAGACCTTTACCCAAGACAACGCACGCCAAGCAATCCTAGCCTTTAAGGGCGATGTGTACACTGGCCTAGATGCTGAAACACTGTCGGACGATGATTTTGACTACGCACAGAATCACCTGCGTATGCTTTCTGGGTTATATGGCTTGCTTAAGCCGTTAGATCTGATGCAGCCTTACCGCCTAGAGATGGGCACACGCTTAGCTAATGAGCGTGGCACTAACTTGTACCAGTTCTGGGGCAATATCATCACTGATAAACTGAATGAGGCGTTGAATGCTCAAGGCGATAATGTATTGATCAACCTTGCATCGAACGAATATTTTAAAGCTGTGAAGCCGAAGAGCCTTGATGGTCAAATCATCACGCCAGTTTTTAAAGACTGTAAGAATGGCCAATACAAGGTGATCAGTTTTTACGCGAAAAAAGCGCGTGGCATGATGGCTCGCTACATCATTGAAAACAAAATTGATTCCGTTGAAGCGCTGACCAAATTTGATACGGCGGGTTACTACTTCGTTGAAGAAGAGTCGAACGCGAAAGAGCTCGTCTTCAAGCGTGAAGAGCAAAACTAGTAGCTCTTGGTTAATTAGTCACTCTTGGTTAATGAGTTACTCTCGGTTTGAGTCGGTAATTAAAATTAGAGGCCTAGTCATTTAGCCTGATAACAAGCCAGACAATAACAAGCCAGACAAAGAAAAGCCCCATGCAGAGAACTGCATGGGGCTTTTTATTGAATCATTGAAAGGCGGTTAGATTACTTGTTCT